>JBDKJZ010000221.1:0-8553 GCA_039796375.1 Pseudomonadota bacterium | reverse complement strand
GCCCGTACAACTCTACGGCATCGAGTTGCTTATCGCTCACTTCCGGGGTGCCGCCGGTTGTTGCTTTTTGGCATTCGGGTTGGCTATCGGTGCAGTCCTGGGAGGCGAAGAGGCTCGTGGTGAGCCCCATATCTCCTAGAAACGCCCCGGCCGACTGCTGTCGCACGCTCGGTTGCTCATTCTTCCAGCCGAAACGGCCAATAGTCAGCTCACCGGTTTGGGCGTCCGGAACGCGGCTGAGCCTCCCCGAGATGCCATCGTTGTTCTCGTCCTGTGGATCTTCGAGGTCCGAGAGGCGCTGTTCGCTAATGGCCTCCAAAAGTCCGAGGCCAATGACCGCCGGCGCCACGCGCGGTGAGATACGGATGTCATCTGGAAGATCGCCGTACGCGAGATCAGAGATAACGTAGACGGGCTGAAGCAGCTCATACGGAGTTCCGTCTGCGTATTCCCCCGTGATTTTTTTGTACGACACGCTCGGGCGTCCTTCCGCGGGGACGCCGGAGAGGGAGAACGGCTGAAGTTGACCGCCGTAGGCCTGGTGTGGTCTTGGCGCGCCGTGGGCCTCTTTGCCGGGGACGCTGAGGCGTAGCAGCAGGCCGACAAAGGAGTCCTCAGCGTCTAATGGCGGGCTCCCACGGCCGTCCTTAAAGTGGCATGCCGCACAGGAGCGCGCGTTGAAGAGCGGCCCCAACCCATCGCGCCCAGCCGTGCTCGCGGGCGCTCCTACCCACGCCTGGTTAAAGAAGCTGTTGCCGGCGTGGAACACCGATTCTTGCTTAGCAGTGATGTTACTGGCTGGCATCGTGAAGGCCTGGCTCCCGAGCAGCAGAGTATTTGTAGTCTCGCCGCCTGGCAGGTGCTCATTGGGTTCGGCGACCGGGGCGCTGGGCTCGGCGCCGCACGCGAGTAGCCAGCCGGCGCAGAAGATCGCCGGAGCCCAGGTGCCCCGAGTTGGGGCGTGGTTGAGCGAGCGCACATGACCTAGGGACAATGAATCAATCGTCATCAGAGACTCACCGACTTACTTGCGTTGACGTTCGGTGACCGTGAAGCCCAGAACCTGAAAGACGTCCTGAAGCAGCTCTTCTTGTTTGCCCAGAGCCTCTATCAAGGTCTGTAACCGCTTGCGTCCGGCCTTGTTGCCCGGCGCGATCTCCCGATCAAATGGCGGCTGAAGGGCCTTAGCGGCATCCAGGCTGGCGTCGATCTGAGCGTCCAGCTCGTCGGCGAGTTCAGGACTCGCTACCTGGACCACGGCACGGACAGAAGTGCCGTTGACCTTCTTGCCGTCCAGGCGCGTGTAGGAACCTCGCCAGACGTTCTTGACCCCTTGGACGTCCTGGATCATGTCGCGGTGAGTGTTGTCGCTGAAGCACGAGTGTTCGTCCTCTTGGTCACCCGAATTGAGAGACCTCTGCAGGCGTTCGCCGCCAGTTTCAAACCCGGTCAGCACAATCATGCCCGTCAGGATCTTCGTGAGTGACTCTTTGGCGGCTGCCGCTTCGAAGTCACGCCGATAGGTGTTTTTCTCGTTTGCCCACTGCTCCCGGACCTGCCGAAGGTGAGTGGTCAGCAGTTGGGAGACGGTCTGCAGGTACTCCCCCCGACGTTTCGCCGATGGTGAGCCATCTTTGCCGACCACGAAGTCAGTGAAGGGGCGGTCTCCCGGGCCGTCGGCATCGTGGTCTTGTCCCCAGAGCAAGAACTCGACCGCGTGATAGCCGGTGGCGATGTTCTCCTCGCCGCCCTGTTCGTTGAGCTTCTCAAGCTCTGTCGCGGAGATCTCCTGCTTGGGGTCGTTGACAATGCCTGCGTCTGCGTCGCCATCCACGTAGTCGACATAGGCCTCATCGAGCGGCCAGGCATTTAACATGCCCTCAGGACCGTCGATCGGGTTGTCAATCGGGCCGTCGTAGAATCTAAACACCTCAGTCTGCAGATAGGGCTCTCGTGAGGCTAACCACGCGTCGCGGGCAACAGTGAGGCTCTTCTGAGATGGGGCGACGACGAAGGCAGTGACCGCTTCGTCGAGCGCCTCAGCCGCGGTGAGAGTGTCGGTGTAGGTGGCCTCGACGATGTCGGCGTAGGTGAGTACCGCGTCGCCCGCATTGTCCGGCAGGCCAACCGCGTCGTCATTGCCGCTGCACGCGGGTAACGTGGCGGCGAAACACACTGCCGCTGCGAGGCAGTGGCCTCGCATGCCGCCGCTTTCGACGCTAAAGAAGGGGACGATGTTCCGCATGATCTACTGGGACCTCTCCGTCGGGTGACCCGCTCGACGCGAGTACTTGCTCATTGTGACGATGTATTTGGTGATAGCGTCGACTTGTTCGTCGCTGAGTTTCGCCTGGTCACGCATTTCGGTGACTGCTGCTGGCCATTGCCCGGCATCCAACTGACCGGGTTCGAAGGGGCGATGACAGTTGCCGCAGCGACTGAGATAGAGCTTTCGACCGGCCTCTAGCTCGTGGAGTTCAGTCGTGGGCCAGCTCTGACGGGCCTGGACAAGGTGAGCGCCATCCGGCACCGGAAAGCCTCCGCTTCCCCCGCAGGCGGGGAGGGCGCTTAGCACCAGACCCCCGCCTAGACGCGCCAGGTTTACCGCCCAGAACCTCAAAGTCCCACTCCGAGGAGCAGCCGTACCCACATTCGTCCGCGTTGGCTATCGACAGCGGGGGCGACGTCCAGCGCATCTACTTTGGTGTACAGCCCGGCGGTCAGCCAGTACTCGCCCTTCGAGAGGCGCGCTGTAGGTCCGAGGAAGTGGTCGCTAGTGGCGAAGCGTTTCCCCAGCTGCCCGTGCATCCAGTACTCGGCGCCCAGCGCTACCGCCGGTGAGAGCTCATATCCCACCGCCAGCGTCGGGTTGTAGATATGTTTCCACTCGGGCACCTGAAACAGATACTCGTGCTCGAGCCAGAGATTCGTCGCGAATCGCCACGCCCCGACACGCTTCTCCAGCAAGAGCTTCTCTTCCACTTCCAGCTCGTCATGGAACTGGCCCAGCTCAAAGTAGACTCCGGTATCGATCGGCCAATCGCCGGCCTCAGCGAAGCGGTAACGTAGTCGTTGTTTGATGCCCTTGAAGTTCAGCGGCTGCACGGTTGCGCCGGCCGCCTGGCGAAACACAAAGTAGAACCCCGCCTCCAAGTGCTCGGTCAGCCCCAGCTCAAGCTCGGTCTGCAAATCTAGGCGCGCGCTCGAGACCGCCTCAGTGCCGTCGAGCCCCTCGCGGGAGACGCGGACCGGCACGTAGTCCACAAACTGCTCCACTTCCAACGCTCCCTCGGGAGAGGTCGCGTAGTGGTAGGTGAAGGGGAAGGGCCGAGGATTGGCCGCTGCAGGCAGGGCGGCACTCATGACGCCGAAGAGGGCCAACAGGGGAAGCAGTTTCATGACTGATAATGAATATCGTTTTCATTAGTGAGCTGCAACGACAATCTGTCCTACCTCTGCCGAATTCGGTTACCCGACCAGAAATGAGGTACAATAGCCCGAGGAGAAGCAGCGGACCTCAAGTGCACCGAGCAAGCTTGGCCCGTACATGTTGACCACACTTCTCCCGAAGTTGGGTCAACGCCTCCCCGCCGGGGCTCAGGGGCGCGAAGCCGCGCCCAAGCGTTGCCGTTCGGAATTCGACGACCACTCAGTCGGCTCTGGTGGCGCTCTCGGGGGGCCCCATACCGTCGCAGCCACTGCAGGCGCCTTTGCTGAACACGATCTTGTCGACTTCGTAGCCGTCTTCGCGTCCACCCATTAGCAGGTAGTACTCCCCAGCCTGAACCATGAACGCCTGGCCCGTCCCCCAATGCCACTGCCCGTCGCGCGCGACCTGCGGGGCGGCCGCTTGATAAGTCTCACCTGTACCGGGTGTGCTGGCTACGCCCAAGTGGTGGTTGCCGCTGTCCGTATCAGAATTCACCCCTCGCCAATAGAACGTGTAGCTTCCTGCGCTGCTGAAGTTCACGCGGTAGTAGACCCGGGGCGACTGTTCTGGGCTGTACCAGTTGGCGCCGGCATGCGGGATTTGGTTGTTGTTGTTGAACAGGTTGTCAGGTAGCAGCTCGAGGTAGGAGCCGCCGCTCGATCCCGGTCGAATCGGGTCAGGATCGCAGCCGAACATCGTGATCACACTCTCCCAATCGCCGTTGAGCATATCCTTGTGATTGGTGATCATCGCGCGAATGGTCTGGGTGGCGCCGGGCGGAACGGTGTCCATGTCGGCGAGTTCTTGCTTGGCCAATGCGCAACGCTCAGCGAACTCAGGCAGCGTCTTCACGTCCAGAGCGTCCTTTTGAACCATCCACCAGCGTTTGCCCTTGTAGACGTCGTTACCGTACAGCTGGGTCACGAAGTTCTCGGCCTCAATCACGACCTGACCGGCGCTCTCTTGAAAGTAGTACATCGACCTGCGCTGGGCTTCCGTCAAACCACCGAACAGCGGCCCCTCGTGGCTGAGCGGCCCGATGACGACTGGCGGCGCGCCGGCACCACCACCCGCCGCCCCTCCGACTGACGAGACGCCCTCGGCGCCGCCGCCTCCCATTGCCGGAGCGGTAGAGACTGGCGAAGGTGCCCCACCACCGCCCCCGTTGCCGTCGGGCCCTGGCCCAGGGAGGAGCCCCGTTGCAGTCGGCAACGGGGTCATCGTCATCGGCCCGCCGGTGGTGGTGGAAGGCGCCGGGTCAGTCCCCGTCGCCGCCCCCCCGTTGCCGGCCGAGCCGGTTTCGGAGCCGGCGCAGGAGAGCGCCAAAGATAGGCCCGTCGCGGCAAGTACTCGGGTGTAGGAGGTCATGTCCTGAAGAGTCGACGGAGAGCCCTAGCTGTAGGCAGTACATTTGGTGACTGTCGTGCTTGGCGCGTCATGGGGGGGCGGGCGGAGCCCGCTCTCCACATTGGGCTGCCGTGACGTATCGTCCCGAACGCGGGCGATGTCCTAGAGACGATAGCCCGCTTCAGCCCTCATCAAGCCAAGATCCCAGGGAGGACGCCCGGGACTAAGTCCGGTCTGCCGAAGGTGTTCTTGTCGATACCGAAGGCCTGGAGCAGCGTGACGTACAAGTCGTTGGTGGACCTGCCCTCGAACTTTGCATACTGGCCCGTCTGCAGCACATTGGTTCCGCCAATCAAGACATGCGGCAAGTTCTCGTGGTTGTGCTCTTTTCCGCTTTCGATACCGTTCGTATAGAGGATGATCGTGTTGTCGAGCATCGTACCGGTACCCTCTGGCGTGGACTCGAGGTCGGCGCAGAAGTCGGCAAGGAACGTTGAATGCAGCGCGCAGATGTTGGCGATGGCGTCGCCGGAGCGGTGCGAGTTATAGTGGTGGCCCCTGTCTAGGCCCTTGGTGAGCGGGTGCCCGGCGTCCTGATACTGAACTTCGGATTGCTCGCCCTGCATTTGAAACACTGCGACATTGGTCAGTTGGCACTGCAGCGCATGCAGACTGAGCTTCAGCATCTGTGTGGTCACTTCTACTAGCGCACTATCCGCTTCAGGGTCGACCATTCCCGGCGGCGTGAGTTCATCGCAAATCAGCGAAACCTGATTGGCCACCGCCACTTCCAGTGTTCGGACGCTGGTCAGGTATTCGTCAAGGCGAGCTCGATCATCGACACCCAGCGCAGCTGTCGTGTTCTGTAGATCGTTCTCAACGAAGTCCAGAACGCTCAGGCGCTGCGCGCGGATGCGGTCTGCTTTTGCCTTTTCAGCGGGGTCATCGCTGGCCCGCACAAAACCCGACAACTGGTCGAACACAAGCTGAGGTCGATGCTCAGGAATGATAGGTGTGTTCGGCGCGCTATAAGAAAAGCGAGCGCGCGGCATGTCACCGTTCGCCTTGTTACACCTGAAACCAACGTTGAGTGACTTGATCGGGGTCATTCCGCGGATCTCGTTGGCGATCTCCTGATCCAAGCTGATGTGATCGGCGTAGCCGCCACCTCCAAACTGTGTCCCAATGGTGCCCGAGCAGGTGAGCAAGTGTGCGCCTGCACGCGTATGGCCGCTGAAGGTTGCGCCTTTCGTGCTGGGAAGGTCGACGCCGCCGAACACGATCATTCGGTTTTTGAAGCGCTCGAGCGGCTGCAAGCTGAACTTGAGTTCGAAGTTCTGTCCCGGTGTGTCTGGATACCACTGCTCACGGGTAACTCCATTGCAGTGGATAAACACCATCAGTCGTTTTGCAGCGTTGCCTTGCGCTAGCGCCGACTGCTGGAAGATGTCCAACATCGGCAGCCCTAGCGAGACCCCATCGCCCCTTTAAGGAGTGACCGGCGATTCAAGTTCTTGAAGGCGTGAGAGCGAATACGTTTCAAAGGCCGGTCTTTCTTGCGAATCGGAATGAGTCCACCCTGCGTCAGCCCAACGAGGAGCCGCCGAACGTCGCCCCCACTTGCGGTGAGCTTGTCTTGCGCGCTTCGGATGGGACATCTGGTGTGGCTGCCCGCGCGCCGCCCGTTGGTCGAAACTGATGTAGGCGAGGGATCCAAGCGATCCGCCCCGGCTCCGTCCTGCCTACCTCAGCGCTACACGCCGCAGCTAACCCATGAGGCCGCCCCGGCCGATTCGCGTCAAAGGGCGGGTTCCGTAGCTCACCCAGCGATAGACGCCCACGGCGCTTCGGGCGAACGGTCGCCGGCCACATTTCGCTAGATTGGTAACTTTCCCGAGGCGACCCGCTGCGAGCGCTGTGCGGAGGTCTGGGTGTCACGAATCGGGCAGCGGGACGTCGTGGTTTTAGGTAGCTTCGCTCGGAGCATCGATCCGTGATGTGCCTCCTTGACCCCATGACGAAGCCGCTCTCGGCGAATGTTTGAAGCGCCCTATGACCGACGTATTCTCTGCCTTCTGTTGCCCTGCTTGCGGGGCTGCTGCGATTCGGCTGACCGCCGCCGACCTGACCTGCGCTTCTTGCCAGCGTGAATTTCCATCGTTGTCTGGGGTCCTATGCCTGTTCGAGGACCCGGCTGCGGTCATGACTCTTTGGCGGCAAGGGCTTCACCGGCTCAACCAGGTCTTGACGGCGGCGCGTGACGGCCTGGGGGGTGAGCTCAGGCGCTTCGACGTGCTGCCGCTGACGCGTCAAAGGCTGGAACGCTTGGCGCAAGGCTTCGAAATGCACCGCAGGACTGCCAATGAGCTGCTCGGCGACGCTGGACTCAGCGTCGATATTGATCAGCCAGAGGCGGACTTGGAACATGGCCAAGCCTCACTGCTCGAACACTACGACCTGGTGCTCCGGGATTGGGCCTGGGACACGAGGGAGAACCAGCGAGCACTTGAGGCGGTCCTGGCCGCGCTCGGCGGTGCACGGAAACCTAAACGAGTCGCAGTGCTCGGAGCCGGCGGTTGTCGCTTGGCCTACGATCTCCATCAGGCGATCAACCCAGAGTTCACGGTGGGTCTCGACAACAACCCGCTGCTGCTTCTACTGGCTCAGCGCATCTTGTTCACTGGGCGCGCTACCGCGTATGACTTTCCGTTGGTGCCGCGGAGCGTGGACTTCGCGGCAAAACAATACGATCTAGAGCGTCCCGGTGATCTCCCGGAGGGGCTGCACCTCTTGCTCGCTGATGGTTTGCGTCCGCCGTTCGTGCCTGGCGCCTTCGACCTAATCGTTACGCCTTGGTTCATTGACGTCGTGGGTGAAGATATCCGCGAACAAATCGCTACCAACCACCGCCTACTCGCGGACGGCGGCGTGTGGCTCAACCACGGGCCGTTGATTCATGGAGATAGCCAGCTTGCCCGAATGCGCTACGGTTCGGAAGAGGTGCTTGAGCTCGTGCGCCTCGGAGGCTTTGAGGTGCAGCACGCAAGCTCCGAGTCTAGGGCCCACTTGGTCAACGACGGTAGTGGCCATGCGCGGCTCGAAGAGATCCACACCTTTTGCGCGCAGAAACGCTCGTTAGCGGCCCACGATGATGGGGAAGATACCCCGGCTTGGCTGGTGCTCCCCCACCTGCCTGTACCGATGTTCGCAGGTCTGGAAGTGTTCAAGCGCACAAGCCGTGAAGCACCGCCCGGAACGCCCGCGGCGCTTCCTGCGATCCAGAGGGTCCTGGCGCTGATCGATGGTGAGTGTTGCTTAGCTCAAATCGCAGACGTCCTCCTCACGGAAGAGCTTGTCCCGAAGGGGTTTGCCGCTCGGGACGCGGCGGGCGCGCTCCTCCTTTCGGTGTACAGGACCAGCCGGGCATTGAGCGCCCGCTGAGCGCGGCGCTGGCTCGCCCGAGGTCGGGGCTTGAACGGCTTCGACTCGGTGCAGCCGTCCCCGACTACTGCGCGGCTAGCTTGGTGTTCTGATAAAAGACCGCGCCGTTTTCGCTGTAAAAAGTAAACGTCAACTTCGCCGGGTTATTGTTGCCTGCCGAGTCGACTTGCACGAGCAAGAACCCCGCAGCGGGCTCGGACTGCGAATAGGGTTGCATGATCTTTCCTAGCGGATCGGTAGAGGCCAGATCACCAGGGCTTCTTCCTAAGCGCGCGTTTGGACCCACCAGCGCTCCGGTTGAAAATTCTTCGACGCCCGTCGGATGAACGGAATGA
>JBDKJZ010000220.1:0-8556 GCA_039796375.1 Pseudomonadota bacterium | reverse complement strand
AGCGGCCCAACGCTGGGCGGCTGGAGCGCGTGACCATAGGTGTCGCTCACGGGATCGACGTAGGTCGCTTCTCGGTACATCATGCCAATTCCAACGTTGCCGTCGAAGGGCGATGGCCGAGCCCCCGTGTCCGTGTCCGTGTCGTCTTCGTCGCTATCGCCTGAGTCAGCTTCTTCGGCCTCGCCCTCAGTTTCGTCCTCCTCCGAGGGGGGGCTCGGCAACTCGGCTTTTGCGAGCGAGTCCGCAAGCATCGTAGCTAGTTGCTGGTCAATTTTTTTCAGAAGGCCCGGCAACCACGGTGCTCGCAGCCGGGGCTCCGCGATGATGCTGCCATCCTTGGCGTTGCGGACCTTCATTTCCAAAACCCACCCGGCCTTGGACATAGAGACGTTTGCGTGCACGTAGGCTTTTAGACGATGCTGTTCAGCTACCGCGATGTACGGCTCGGGCGCTTCCGCGAGTTTGACGTCCCCCTCGGCGCCGGCCCGCACCAAGCGTAGTCCAGATTTTTCGAGTGCCTTTATAGACTGCTGGGTGATCGTCTCGGCGCGAGTCCCTGTGAACGGCAGGACCATAATGCCCGCCGCCGCGTCATTGGATGCGGGCTCGGCAGCTTGCAGAACCTCAAGACCCAGAAACGCAGGGAGCGTGACTGCCGCGCCGCTAACCAGCGCTGTGAAACCCAATGAGAAGAGCTTGTTCATGAGCGCGTTGTTCATGACTACTGTGCCCCCGCTTCAGCGATCCGTGGCTCGCCGCCGGAGCCGCCCTGGGTCGCGAGCAAAGCATTCCCGTTAGCAGAGGCTCCGCCGCTTCCCTGGGGGAGTGGTCGAACAGTTGTTGGGTGCGTGTTGGGTGCCCGTGCGCTTGGCGCGACGGGGATGGATGACGCCAGGCTCGCGACCTCGTCATCCAACTCACCGGAGCAACTGGCGAGACACCCTGTGAAAATCACAAAGCTTCCGAGGACAACGACCTGATGAAGCGAGCTAGATTTCATGGCAACTATACCTTTTTCTGTTTTGGTCGCGGCTACCGTTAGTCGGTCCGGACGCCGCTGCCAACCCTTGAAAGCGCTCGTGCCTGTGGCCGGCCGTGAGCCACGCCTAAGAATTTCAGATCTCGTTGGACAGCGAATCGGAAGCTAGTCGCGGATCCATGCGGCCACGAGCGAGTTCGTCTTCGGCAAAGTCTTCCGCTCCGGCTCGACGACGTTCCTCGCGAAGCAGCCGGATACTGAGAATTTCAGCGGTCTCTTCGCAGACCTCCGGCGAGGTCACGAGCAGCTTCGGGTTTAGCAGTTCCAACAGGGCGAGGGCCGCTCTAGCGCAGTGCTGGTCCGATGAGAATGAGCTTCGGATGATGTGCAGCTGCGCACCCGTGTCCGTGGCGTGCGCGAGCTGCCCGTACATGCCTTCGATCGACAACAAAACTGGCAGCGGGAGATGGACGAAGCGCGGTGGCAACCTATCTAGTGCTTCGAGTTGAACGCAGACGCGCGCTCGTTCGCCGTCGAGGTGCCGCAGTGATGGCGGCGCCGGATTTGAAGACTGCCTCCGTTCGGTCAGGGTAGGCTTGGGTTTGGCTGGCGGCTGGAGGCTGGTGCGACGCGCCTGCGACGGAACCTGTTCCGGGCGCGCTGGCGGTGTCTCGCGCATCGCGGGAATGACGATTTCCTGCCAAAGCACCCGCGGGGGAAGCGCATTGAGCAAGTGCTCTCTCGGGCAAAAAGAAAGCAAATTCGCGTGAGTAAACGGCTCCCCCCGAGCCCCAGCCGCGAGCGCTTTGGCCAGCATTTCACGCAACTCATCGGCGTTCAGTGCCTCTAGGACTGATTGTGCATCGACGCACCCACCCAGGAGGTCTGCGGGGAGTACACCGCGCAGCAAGGCGGCGTGCGCGGTTTGAAGCACCCGATCTCTTGCGAGCTCGTACCCAGGCGCGTCGGTCGGGGTGAGCCAGAATTCATCGGTAGTCAAAAACTCCCAGATGAGCGGATGCCCAACCAATCCCACCCACTCATCCGCGGTCAACAGAGACACTACAACTTCGGCAGTAGTGGCGGCCTCTTCCAGAGCAATTTCCAGATCCTCGATTGCGGAGGCGGTGGACTTCCGGGCCACGACTCGGGCGTGGGCCCCCGTTGCCTGGACCAAGATCCGCGTCCGAAGCTCAGGCGATTGCTCCAGGGCGGCGAGCAGGCGCGGGAGACCGATGAACCGCAAGAACTCGCTAGGCGGACGCGCGCCCCGCCGGAGCCAATCCGCGAAAAGATCGGACGATAGCCCCTCGCGACCTACCCTGGATGAGCTGAATTTGGGAACGATAGAGCTGTCTCTCGCGCTCCGTTGGGTCTCGGAGGTGGGGCCGAGCGTGGCT
Source organism: Pseudomonadota bacterium (assembly GCA_039796375.1). Classification (GTDB taxonomy): domain Bacteria; phylum Myxococcota_A; class Polyangia; order Polyangiales; family Polyangiaceae; genus SZUA-265. Next base: position 6,177 of record JBDKJZ010000220.1, on the reverse strand, counting down.
TCGCGGCTAACCATCGAGGCAATCGTATTTCATCCATGGACTCGAGGCGGTGCAGATTTTGGAATATTCGCCTACCCGACTGAGCGGACGGACGTCTCACAGGAAAACTTGCTTCAAACTGTTCCCCCCGCGGAAGCTCCGGTTCGCATGAAGCCCCTTGTTCAATTCCTTAGCCGTATTGCGGGCCTCGCTGGGCCGCGCAGTCCGGCCTCGTGGTTCCTCGGAGTGCACGTGTGTTTTGCCGGAGTCGCATGCGTTCCGTGCCAGTGTCCGCGCGCCAATGCGCCAGGCGCACAGCAGCCGCCGACAAGCTCCGCGGAAACAACGCCGGCGTTTGTTGCCCAGACAGTGGACCCCACTGACTGTCCAGCCCCGGCCGCAACGCTCGTACCGTCCAGCGCCCCCCTGGACCCTCCTGAAGACGAACTGCTCGACGACGAGGTCTCGACGCTCGAAGCTTTGCCGGTCGGTGGGCAAGACTTCAAACACCCGCTCGATGGAGTCTCTGACGCGGATATACTGGTTCGACTACGGAGCGACCCCGGGTCCCTCGGCTCAATGAGCGTGGGTCTACCCAACGCGGGGCGCCTGTTCAACGGCGTCCAGATGCCTGAAGACCCGCGGTGGGTTCGGGTAGACAAGAGCCACGCTTGGGGTACCCAAGAGACCGTTGACTCACTCGCCCGCGCCGTTGGTAAAGTGTATGAGCGGTATCCCGACGCCCCCGCATTGAACATTGGGCACATCAGTGGTCCGAGCGGCGGATTCCTTAGGCCGCATCGCAGTCACCAGTCGGGGCGTGACGTCGACCTGGGCTACTACTATCAAGATGGTGGGCAGTGGTACCTCGCCGCCAACGCGACGTCGCTGGATCGTGGACGCACCTGGGCGTTGGTTCGGGCGTTGATCACCGAAACGGACGTGCACTTCATTTTCATCGACCACTCGATCCAGGGCTTACTCCGCGAGTACGCGGAAGGGCTAGGAGAGGACCCAAACTGGTTGGACGACGTTTTTCGGGGCAGGGGGGCCGCGGGCGCAGCGTTGATTCGCCACGCCCCAGGCCATCGGACACACTTGCACGTGCGTTTCTACAGCCCTGTTGCGCAAGAAACTGCCCGTCGAAGCCACTCGGCGATGGTGCAACTGAACCTCATTGACCGCCCACAACACTTCGCAGAGCACCGGGTCAAGAAAGGGGAGACCTTGATCCAGATCGCCCAGCGTTATGGGACTACCGTGAACGCGATCAAGCGAGCGAACGGACTTCGCTCCAGCAAGATCATCGCCCGCAAGGCCTACAAGATCCCTCGCACCGGACCCGCGTCCGCAGGGCCTCGGATCAGGATTCCTCCGCGCCGTCTGCCGCCAGCCCCTATCTCCTTGCCCAAACCTAACTTCTAGGCGCAGAGTCCACCGAATGGCTGGATCTCGCGCCGAGAACTGGATCGGACAGCTAGGGTCCCAGTTCCTCAAGGTGGCTGAGGTGACAGGCGGCATCGGATTTTTGTTCAGTCGTATCCTGTCGCGGATCGTCACCCTCAACTTCGATCGTTCGGAGGTCGTTCGCAACCTGCACCGGATGGGCGTGCATTCGCTGCCAATCGTGGTCGTGACGGCGCTGTTTGTAGGGGCGATCCTCGTGGTGCAAGCGGCCCCGTTGGTTGAGCGCTTCAACGCCAAGGCCCTTCTGGGTTGGGCAGCGGGGTTCAGTACCCTGCGCGAAATCGGACCGCTCCTGACGGCGCTCATGTTGTCCGGTAGGGTCGGAGCCAACAACACGGCAGAGCTCGGGACTATGGTCGTCACCGAGCAAATAGACGCGTTGCGCGCACTGGCGATCGACCCTGTGAGCTACTTGCTGGTTCCGCGCTTCATCGCCATCGTGGTGACGTTCTTCCTGTCCACGCTCTTCTCCGACCTGCTGGCCCTGGTTGGCGCGGCCTTCGTTGGCGACATCCTACTCGACGTGGATTTGGTCACTTTCTACAACGGTGTCACGGGCGATAAACTCAACTTCGGGGACGTTGCGCATGGCTTGATGAAGAGCGTGGCGTTCGGGCTGGTAATCGCGGTGACAAGTTGCCAGTACGGAGTGAACACGAGCGGTGGGGCTCCGGGCGTGGGGAGAAGCGTGACGACGAGCGTTGTTATCAGCGCTATCGGGGTGTTTTCTCTGGACTACTTCATGTCCTTTCTCATTCAATGAGCGTTAGCAGGACCGACCGCCTTGAGCGCGAGGCCCTGGAAACCGGCGCGGCATCCTACGGCTTGAAGCAGATCCGATGGCGTTGCACGTGAAGTTCGTCGCCAGTCCCTCCGCCCTTGGGCTCGATCCAGGAAACCGCGAGCTGATCGGGAGGCAGCAGCACGATTTGGGGATTTCTGGCAGCTTGCGCCGATGCCCCTGAGCTGAACACAACGGGCTCACCGACCAGCTCCGACTTATCTTGGGCGTTAAGTTCGATTCGATTGAGACGCAACTCGAGACGAGCGTCAGCCCCGTTGCGGCCGGCGGCGAGCACCGCCTGATAGAGGACATCGCCGACGACGCGTTCGCTCCTCCTCATTGTCCGAGTGACCAGCGCGCTCACGCCAGGGAATACGCGACTAGCGATTTGGGCTCGCGAGCACCTTAGATCGGCGCCTGTGGTCGTCAAGTCCTGACAACCGTCGTCGCTGCACCTTATGGCGCTCAATTCGCCAATGTAGCTGTCTCCCAGCTTCTTGGTCCAAGCAACAGTCCACAGATCATCGACGCTGTTGTCGACGTCGAGCTCATAGCCCTGATAGCCCAGCGCCTTGTCGCACTGGATGACCTCTGTAGGCATCGCGTTGCCGTCAATGCCCGCTTGGAGCGAGACGCCCGCCAGGCCGTCGCTCATCCAAACCGCGCCCGGCTGATCGCCGCCAGAAATAACGGCGAGTCCGCTGATGTCGCGAACGGCTGCAGGAAACATCGGGCCAGTGCTTGTGTCGGCAACCCGATCACCCACCTGCAGATAGACGCCTGGGTTCGTCGGACTACCGCCGGGCCAAACCACGAAAGTTTCTCGTGAACGCAGCTGCCCCGCGCTTGGACCGACCGCGTCGGCGTCCGAAAGGAAGTAGTCAGGGTCAGTGGTGAGCTGTGGGGGAAAGGTGTCCGAGATCTCGAAGTCCTTGTCGAACTGGAGTCGCACCAGTCTACCGTTGACGTTCGAGGGTGAACTCACCGCGGCATAGGTGTTAAGCGGGAACAGCGGGCGACTGCTGGGAATCAGTGAAACAGCGCTTCCGACTGAATTATCCGCGTTGAGAATGTCCCGGAATCGGCCTTCCTTAAGCCAGCTATTGGAGCTAAAATCGTAGCTGCGCATGACGACATCGCTCGCTAGATCGTTCGCGAGGCCGAATCTGCCATAGGTTGCGCTGTAGAATCTCCCGCCCGCGCTGGCGAGCGCGGAACGAAAGATTTGTTGCCCCTCAAGGACTTCAGCCAGTCCGTCGCTGACAACGCCGACGACGGGCGTCTCTTGGCATTGGCCATTGACACAAGCAGCCGTCAGACACGCGTCGGTCGCGGCGCAGAGTTTGGGCTCGTTCACGCACTGGTTGTCCACACATCGATCCGTGGTGCAAGCGTCGCCATCATCACAGGACTTGGCACAAGAGGGCACGGTGGGTGCGCCGCCAGTCGAAACGTTGTCTGGCGAGTCGTCCACTAGCGGGGTATCGTCAAGGGGAGGCTCAGGATCGAGCCCACCATCTGCGGGGGTCGCTGTGCCTTTCAGATCTTGGAAGTCGATGAGAAAAGAGCACCCGGCAAGCAAGCTACCGACGCACGCGGCTACCCATAGAGAACGAGTCTTCATGATCAAAACCTGATTCGAGCTTCAGCATAGCCTGCGCCCGGAAGCCACTGGAACCCGACTTGGGGACGGCTGGAAGAATCGGTTCGCGTGTGGTCGCTGCTGCTGCTGCTGCTGCCCGTCGTCGCCCATAGGACGATACCGGTGGCGACACTCAGCACCGACACTCCGGTCAAGATCGTGCTTGTCAGCGCCAGACTACTGCCAGTGGCGATTTCAGAGTTACTGCAGCCGTCGCGGGCGCAGATCGGCTTCAACTCATTGTATTCGATGTTAGCCACCACTCCGGTCAGCAGCGCTCCTGCCGCCGAAAGGCCGCCGATACTGAGTAGGATGTATGTCGGTGCGAGGTTGGGTTCGTCGAGCAGCAGATTCGATTCTTCTGCTGGCAGCCCCGACGCTCTTTCGCTAGCTGCTCGGTCGCCTGGGGCGGCTTGCGGTCTGGAGTCCGGCGGAGCTCCGGAGGCTTCGGGAGGGGCGGCGGGCTGGGCCCCAAGTTCCTGGCGCTGCTGCTCCAACCGAGCCCACAAATCCTGACGACGCAGGCGTATCGTTTCAGCGCTTTCTCCGTCAGGCTCTTTGGTTAGAAACTCGTCTAGCGCTGCGACAGCGGCAACTAGGTTTCCTAGCCGCTCTTGGGCGAGAGAGATGTTGCGCAAGATAAGATGGCGCCCAGAGAGGTCGTAGGCTTTCTGAAACGCCGTCAGGGCCTCATCGTACTCGGCCTGTTCGAAGTAAGCCGCCCCCGACTCAAAGTGGCGGCGAGCCAGCTCGTCGGGATCGACCTGAGCGAGCCCTACGGACCCCCAAAGCAGGCTGGCGGCTAGGAGGCCAAGCGCGGACACCCGGCGCGGCGTGGCAAGAGACTCCATCATGAACTGTCGTTCTTAGCATAAGACGCGACCCGGCCGACAAGTCCGAACCGCAATGGTACCGAGCATTGAGCAGCGGGCCCGGGCCCGCGCCCCAAGCCTCGCTGTTCCGGCCCGGCTGAGCGGAAAACCCAAAATCCCGCAGCTAATCCGGCGCGGTTTTCGCAAGGCCCTGCGCTTCTGGTGTGGTACAGCGGCCCCACTTTGGCGCCCGACAACCATCGCGCGCTAGCCGCCTCGCGGCGCGCACCCGAGCGGGGCGTCGCGAAACCGCCGCAGAGCTGGGTCAAGACTTATGCCGAGACGTGAAGACATCAAGAAAATCCTGTTGATTGGGTCCGGACCTATCGTGATCGGACAGGCCTGTGAGTTTGACTACTCTGGGACCCAGGGGGCGAAGGCCCTCGTCGAGTTGGGCTACGACGTGGTGCTGGTGAACTCGAACCCGGCCACGATCATGACCGATCCTGAGCTGGTGCGGCGCACGTACATCGAGCCGATTGAAACCGAAACTCTCACGGCGATCATCAAGCGTGAGCGTCCGGACGCGCTGCTCCCGACCCTGGGCGGTCAGACGGCGCTCAACGCAGCATTGGCCCTGCACAAGGCGGGTGTTCTCTCCCAATACGGTGTCCAGCTCATCGGAGCACAGGTCGACGCCATCCGGCGCGCAGAGGATCGCGATCTGTTTAAGCAGGCGATGGAGCGCGCGGGGCTAAACTCGGCTCGGTCCGGCCACGCAAAAAGCGTCGCTGAGGCGCGTGAGATCGTCAAGATGACGGGATTCCCCGCGATCTTGCGCCCGAGCTTCACCATGGGGGGAGCTGGAGCCGCAATCGTTTACGATCCGAAGGATCTGGATGCGAAGGTCGCGTGGGCCCTCGACCAGTCGCCGACCCATGAGGTGCTCGTCGAAGAGAGCCTCCTCGGTTGGAAGGAATATGAACTGGAGGTGATTCGCGATCGTGCGGACAACTTCGTGGTGATCTGCACCATCGAAAACCTCGATCCGATGGGCGTACACACCGGCGACTCGATCACCGTAGCGCCCGCGATGACGCTGACTGATCGCGAGTACCAGCGGCTGCGAGACGCCGCGCGCGCGGTGATGCAAGAAATCGGCGTCGAGACGGGGGGCTCCAACGTCCAGTTCGCGCTCAACCCCAAGGACGGTCGCATTATCGTGATCGAGATGAACCCGCGCGTCTCCCGATCGAGCGCACTGGCCTCGAAAGCAACGGGGTATCCGATCGCGAAAATCGCGGCCAAGCTGGCGGTGGGCTTTACGCTTGATGAACTCAAGAACGACATCACCGGCACGAGCGCGGCATTCGAGCCCACGATTGATTATGTCGTAGTGAAGTGGCCCCGCTTCGCGTTCGAAAAATTCCCGGGATGTGATCCGCGTCTCGGCATGCAGATGAAGAGCGTTGGTGAAGCGATGAGCATTGGGC
>JBDKJZ010000219.1:0-8578 GCA_039796375.1 Pseudomonadota bacterium | reverse complement strand
TGCCGGGGCCTGGCAGTGAGGGCGGAGACCGCCCGGGGGGGGGAGTTTCCGAACCCCTAGACGTCTCGAGCTGCCTACGGCACGTAGGCTGGATGGAACGGAGCTTCTGGCAAGCGCGATGGGACCAGGGGAGTATCGGGTTTCATTTGGATGGGGTGAATCCGGCGCTCAGCGCGAATTGGACCGCGGTCGTTGGCGATCGCTCGGTGGCGGGTTCCAGGGTGCTCGTTCCGCTCTGCGGGAAGAGCCAGGATCTGGTCTGGCTTCGCGAGCAGGGCCATGAAGTTGTGGGGGTTGAGTTCGTGGAAGAAGCGGCGAGAGCCTTCTTCGCAGAGCTCGGAGTGGCTCCCACCAGAGACGAGACCCAATCAGGTCCTCGCTACGCAGCCCCGGGGATCGAGATCTATGTGGGGGACTTCTTAAAGGTGCAGGAAGCTGACTGCGGACGCTGCGATTGGGTTTACGACCGGGCCGCCTGCGTCGCGATCCGGCCCGAGAAGAGGCGGGAATACGTTTCAAAGCTCGCCTCGCTGGCGCAAGCAGGGGCGGGCCTGCTGCTGATCAGCTTTGAACACGACATTGGGTCGGGCCCGCCATTCTCAATTCCCCCCGACGAGGTCGCAGCGCTGTTTGGTCAGTACTTCCAGCTGCAAACGCTCAGCGCCACCAACCAGCTAGACGCTGAGCCGCGCTTTCGGGAGCGCGGCGCGACGTTTATGAATGAGCAGTGCTATCTGGGTCTACGCAAGTGAGGCGGCCCCTACAGGGTGCCGAGGTATTCGACCAGATCGTCGATCTGGTTTGGAGCCAAGTGGGAGGTATTGCCGTGCGCATCACCTCCGCCGCAGGCTTCAGTGAATCGCTCATGCAGGGTCTGAGCGCAGCCATCGTGCATATACGGTGGCCTGAGCAGTAGACCTTGCAGCGATGGCACCTGCAGCGGCTTAGACTTGCTGGTTGTACCGACAGAGTAGCTACGGTTGTCGGTAAACTTCTTACCCGCGTGGCAGGTGGCGCAAGCCGTCTCTTTTGATTGAAAAAGGGCCTCGCCCCGCGCGGCAGCGTCGGCGTCGGCCGCTGGAATTCGACGCTCAGGTCTGGCGAACATCCAGTTCTCTAGGCTCTCCAGACGATCGGGATCCTGAAAGACCCCGCCCATGCGCTCGACGAAGACTTCGTCCATCAACGAGTTCAGCGTGGGGAGGCTTCCGTCCCAGTGAAACGGCGCTGTGCCCGCGAGCGGGATCCCCAAATGTTGAGTTCGCCGTGGACCCACATCCGAAAATACCCAGACGTGGCCATCGTCGGTGGCCTCGGGGTGGCAAGAAGCGCAGGCGAGCCCGCCCCCCGAGTCACGGTGAAAAATTTCGTGTCCGGTATCGAGCGTGGGCGCACCACCGAGGTCTTCAGAAGAAACGAGTGTCAGCGCCTCGGGGTCAATGGTGCTCAACGTTGCGGGCATGCGCTGAAACGCGACGACCTGGTTCTCTTGCGTGAAAACCACCGAGGTGGTGGGGCCGCCGCCAACTTGCCGCTGGCCCGAGCACTCGCCAGGGAAGAGCACCTCCGAACCTTCGGAGAACTGAAATTCGAAGCGATTCAGAAGCTGGACGCCGCCTTGGGGCAACCCAGGCGGGGCAGGGGCCACGAGGACGTCCGCATTGTCACCACTACCCGGGCCGCCAACGAACTCGAAGTGCCGCTGCGGCATTTCGGGGTCCCGAGAGCCAGCGCTCGCGAGCGCGATGGTCGAGCCGTCTTTGGAAACCGCGAGGTCGACCGGCAAAACGGCGTTCGTGACTGGGGCGCTGCTGCGGGCGTTTCCGTCGAAGTCGACCTGCGTCAGCGCGGTCTGCACGATCGCGTCGCAACCGGAGCCGCTGCCCGCGTAGGAGGACGTTACCGTTGCTGTCACGGGGGATATCTGTGCAATCTTTTCGTCACCGGACTCATGGGGGTCGACGCCGATCGCCTCAACGACAGCGAGTTGGTGAGAAATAATTACACCGCCCAGAGGATCGCCGATCATGCGCCAGGCGACTGCAGGTGCCATCGTCCGGACTCGAAAATCGGATGGCGCTTGCACTGAGAGCTGAGGCGGCCTCACCGTGCGCGTCACCTTGTCGTTTTCGATGAACAACACCTCCGCTGATCGAAACCGGCTCACGTAGGTGCGGTTGCCCTGAATGACGACGTCTCGCAGATCCGGCTTCAGCGAGAGCTCACTGTGGACAGCCGTGGCTTCTGGCTTGAAGCGCACCAGCTTACCCTCGGCGCAGGCAACCACTAGGTCACCTGTGAACGCATCGTAGTCGATGCCGCGCGGCTCGGCGCAGACGCGGAATCGAGCGGTCACAGCGGCGTCCGCCAGGTCCAGCTTGGCGACTTCGCCCTTCCCGCGAAGGATCACATAGACAGCGCCGCTCGCGTCCCGGGTGAGGCGAAAGGGTTGGTCGCCACTTTCGAGCTCGATGGTGCGGGTCTGCCCGCTCTGTATGAGGCTCACTCTATCGCGCTCGGGATCGGCCACCACCAGGTCGCTGGTTCCAGGGCCACCGATCGCCATCATCGAGCCCCCAGTGATTGGCGGCGGCGGTGCGCTCGCCGTTTGAACTGGGCGATCGTCGACAGGGATAACCAGCTGCATGGTCGCCACCTGCGTCTCTTTCGGCTCCAGTTTAGGGTCGAACGCGTTGCAGGCAAAGGAAGTTAGCGCCAGCGCGCTTGACGTTGCGACCGAGCACTGTCTACGGAACCTTGTCACTGGGGTCTGGTGGGTTGTGGCGTCGCTCATAGGGTCCTCCGCTGATCAGCCTAACGGCGGTTGCCTGGGTGGGCACCATCATTCAACGTAAACTCCCTACAAAGTTGGCGAAATTGGTGAAACACCGAGCGAGCATGGTCACGCGCGGGGGACTGGAAGCGCTCATGAATTCGGGGTAGAAGCGCTGGGTGACTGAAAAACGCGGGATACTCGAGTCTGGGTTAGTGGGTCGAGGGGGCTCGGAGAGCGCGACACCTAGGGTTTATGGCTGTTCCGCCATCGCCGGCCTCGCGGCCATGATCGGAGCGCTCATCAGCCCCTGCCGGGCCTTAGCCCAGGCGGCGGGCGAGGTCCCCGCGGCGCTTGCGCCCGTAGGGGCTCCAACCGGTGGCAGTGGCGCCCTCCAGCAGGCGGCCCCTCCTGCACATCCCGAGAGCGGAATAGCACCCTACGCGGGGGCCTCTGTTCAAGAACGTGCAGCCGAGTTCTTGAGGGGCCACCCAGATCTCCCCTGCGACTTTCGCGAAAGCTACGCTCTGGGTGAACGGGTGTGGGTCGCGTGCGGAGGCTCTGGGTTGTTGGTGCTGAGTGATACTCAAGGGACTCTTAATGCTATTGAACGGCGGGATCTGGGAGGCAGCGTTCAGGGGTTCTTCTCCAGCGGAGGGCGAGTCTGGGTTAGGACTACACAAGAGCATGCGCTGGTAATCGGGGAGTCCGGGCGTCTGCCGGAAGACTCCGGTCCGCCGTCGAGGCCGTTACCGGGGCTCACCCCTCCCCCAACCAACGACCTGCCGGTCCGGCCTGAGTCGCCTCCCGACAGCCCGCCCCCACAGCCACCGCCCGAGGTGCCGACCGGAACGGTGGTTGCGGTGGAAGGACGCGAGGTCACTATCAACCTAGGAGCGGTTCATGGGCTACAACTGCGCGACAAGATCTCAATGCAGTTGGGTGATGTCTTGGTCGTTGGAGGCGAGGAGGATACCCTTCGCCCGCGGGTGGTTGTCGCCGCGGTGGTAGAGCTGTGGAAGGATCGCGCGCGCCTCCGAACTGGTGTGAACGAGGTCGTCAAAGTAGGGATGTTCGCACGACCGACGTTCGATGAGTCGACGAAGAGCCGGGTAGCTCCCCCACGTGTTGCGGAAGTCTGGGAACTTCGCCTCTTTGGGCGACCGATGTTCAACCTGGGGGAGGTCGGGGGTGGGCTCCTGGCTGAGGCGTCCATCGGCCGACGCAGCTCCATGTGGCACTACGGAGCCGCGTTGAACCCAGTGGGGGTCGGTGGCGATGCCAAAAACGGCGCAACCTTGCCGTGGGCGGGCTACGTGTTCGGCGCATTTGACTCCAAGGCGTTCTCCGCGGGCTTGGGCGTAGGGGCTCAGACAGTGAACTTCGCGCAAGTCGAAACCGGATCCGGACTCGGCGTCGTGCAGTTGCTCCGACTCGGATCGGTCGACGGACTCCATCTGGGTGTTCGCAGCTCTGTGGTTATCTTTCACAGCGAGACCGAATTTGCGACGCTCGACATCCAAGGGCAGCTCGCCGTTGGGGAAGCTGCCTGGTTGCTGCTTCGGGGGGGAGGCGGGAGTGTTGGCTACGGCTACGGTGAAGTCGCTCTGCGTAGCTTGATGCGCGGCAACGGTGGACCGGGGTCCTTCTTTTTCGAGGTTTCGGTCGGGGGTAGCGCGCTAATAAGAGACACCTGCGAGTTCTGCACCACCCAGGTAGTCGGAGGACCGATGGTTGGGCTCGGAGGGGAGTGGAGGTTCTGAGCCCGGTACCACTTGCCGATTCGGGTTCGGGTACCTAAACCCCGTTGTAGCTGACCTCCGCGCCCGCATGAAAGACGACTACGCAGCAGACTTGGACGCGCTCGCGGCGTTGGCAGGAACGCCCCACGCTGTGGAGGATGTCTACGCCAAAGCGCTCGACGCGCTGTTGGAGATCATCCCGTATGAACTCGCCGCGGTTTTCGAGCTGGAGGGGGAGACTCTGTCGGTTCGAACAGCGGTTGGGCCTCTGGCGAACGACGCAGTCCGCTGTCACCGCCTCGAGCTCTCTAGGTTTCCTACGATCCGGAAGGCGCTGGAGCAGCGTCGCCCGGTCGCCGTGACCGCACATGCGCATAGTGGTGAGGAAGGGGACCCTTACGACGGGGTGCTCAACCTCCCACCGGGACATGCCTGTATGGTTGTGCCCCTGTACGCTGGGGACCAGTCACTCGGGATTATTACGCTCGATCGTCGTGAGTGCGTAGCCTACGAGCCCGCCATGGTGACCCTTGCGGGCATCTACGCGCGGGTCGTCTCTCTGGCGATGATGCTCGCGCGTCAGACGGAGCTCCTGCAGCGCTACCGACACCAGCTCAAAGACCACAATCGCCTGATGAGATCCGAACTGGGTGCGGATGGTTCGGCTTGTGAGCGCACTGAGTCTAGCCAGTCACCGGTCATGCGCGAGCTGAGCGCCCGGGCGCGCCAGGTGGCGGCGACCGACGCACCCGTGCTGATTCAGGGGGAGACTGGGACTGGGAAGGAAGTGCTAGCTCAAGCGGTGCATTCATGGAGCGAGCGGAGCGATGGTCCATTCGTGAAGGTGAACTGCGCTTCGTTGCCTGCGAATCTCGTGGAGAGTGAACTCTTCGGGCACGTGAAAGGCGCCTACTCTGGGGCTGTTCGAGATCGCCCGGGGCGTTTCTTGACCGCAAACGGCGGAACTCTGCTGCTCGATGAAGTGGGGGAACTTCCCCTAGACGCTCAGGCAAAGCTATTGCGCGTGCTCCAGGAGGGGACATTCGAACCCGCGGGAAGCGATAGGAGTTGTCGCGTGGACGTGCGCCTTATCGCCGCGACTCACGTGAAGCTGCCGGAAGCAGTTGCGTCAGGCAGGTTTCGGGAAGATCTCTACTACCGACTCGCCGTGTTTCCGCTGACGTTGCCGCCGCTGCGAGAGAGAAGTGAGGACGTGGTGACGATCGCGGTGCATCACCTGGACGAAATCGCCCGTCGCACCGGTGGCGGGCCGTGGATCCTGTCGGAGGCGTCCAAACGTCGTTTGAGAGCGCACTCTTGGCCGGGGAACGTTCGGGAACTGGTCAACGCGCTCGAGAGAGCCACGATCGTCAGGCCAGAGGGGACGCTACAAGAGCGGGATTGGGCCATTGGCAGGGGCCCCAGCGACGCGGCACCTGAGGCCGGTCTGAGCTCGTTTCGCGAACACGAACGGAAATACTTCGAAGCGGTACTCGCACAAACTAACGGCAAGCTGCACGGCAAGTCCGGTGCTGCTGAGCTGGTCGGGTTGAAGCCGACGACGCTTCAAAGCAAGCTTAAGAAACACGGTATCGAGCTGCGGAGCTTCCGTGCGGGTGCGAGTGCCGGTCGCCGGGAGCGAATGGCCTTCTGAGGAATTTCGTTCCGAAGTAGATCTGCCTTGCATCTGGCTCGCGGGTCGCCAATCTTCAGCTTCTATGCCGGAGATTCCAATATTCAGCAGCCCTCATTTCGAGGTGGTCTTGCTGGAGGAAGCTCCGATCGTACTGCTCACCCGGAAGGCGCACCGTTTGGGGTCTCAGTCCGAGGTGGAGCAGGCATTCAAGCCCCTCCTTGAGAGCCTGGATGTCCTCGGACGTCACGGAAAAGCGCTGCTCATGGACTCGCGGAAAGCGCTGCCGAACAACGACCCCGAATACGAGATATGGATGGCGCCGTACCGCGCCTCACTGATTCGAGCTTACGCTTTCGCGGTTTTTGTGGTGCAGACATCAACGGGCCAATTGCAGTCCCGTCGCCTGCTGAAGTCGGATGACAAGGTGGGGACTTCGAGAATTTTTGGTGACTTCGAAGAAGCGAAGCAGTTCCTCCTGGAACGCAAAGACACTTTCCGCAGAGTTATCTCGATCCCGCCGCGCAGACTGCCGGACTAGCGCGCTGCGGAGGTGGCTCTGCAGCGAAGCCGAGAGCGTGCACTTACCTTAGGCTGGCGCGTGCCCGAATGATTCGAGAATTCGTCCGGGCCAGGTGTATACGGTCACGCGATCTTCTCGAGCAAAGCCGACAAGTGTGAGGCCAAAAGCGCGGGCGGTCTCCACCGCTAGGCTGGTTGGCGCGGAGACGCAGGCCACGATGGGGACCTGCGCGACGCACGCCTTGTGGACAATTTCGAAGCCGGCACGGCTGCTGACCACTAAGACATCCGCCAACGACTGGCTCGGATCCTGGGTGCGGAAATTGGGCTGTCTAAGCGCCGCGTGACCCAGTGCTTTGTCAACGGCGTTGTGGCGCCCGATGTCTTCGAAGACGCCTTCCCACTGGCAGCCACTGCCCGCTTGGGGAAGGCCGACGCTTAGCAGGCCGGCAGCGTGTGTTCCCCCGGTGCGCTCAAAGAGCGGTTGGCGCTCCCCGAGCTCACGCACTGCGGTCAGCAGCGCCTCGAACGGGAGGGTCACGGAAGACTCGATTGGCGTGCACAGCGAGCGTAGGTCCTCGATGCTTTGTCGCCCGCAGAGGCCGCAGGCGGAGCTCGTGTGCGACCGGCGCTGCGCTCTCGCGAGGGGGTCCGTCTCCAGCGTGTAGCCCGGACTTGGGGTGACGTTGAGCACGTTCCCATACCCGGGCTCATCGGGGCGGCCACAGGGGGCGATACTAGAGAGATCCGCGGCGCCGCGGATCAGGCCCTCCGACAATAGGAAGCCGACCGCGAGCTCGCGGTCGTGGCCGGGCGTGCGAAGCGTCGTGCCCAGGATGTGGTCCGCTAGGCGGAGCTGCAGGGGCTCCTCGGCGGGGATTTGTTCTGCGGTCTCGTTGATCCCGCGTCTGTCCAAGCGAACTGCGGCGGTGAAGACCGCGCGCGAAAGCGTCACTATTGGCGCTCCACACAAACGCTCGTGTTGTAGTCCGGTTCACCCGACTCGGGATCGTAGCGAGGTTTGAGGAGGACGTTGCACTCCGGCCAGAACCCCTGAACATGCCCTTTTCGGCAGGGGCCGGAGCGGACCCGCGCGTCCATCGTCGCATGTTCGTTGAAGACTCGGACCCTATCGTTCTGATGGAGTCCCAACTCAGCCATGTCCCGAGGATCGAGCAACAGATCGTCGCGCGCGCTTCCCGAGGTGATCGGATCTCGCGTTCCGAACGTCATGGAGTTGAACTGTTTGCCGCGTCGCATAGTCAATAGCAAGCGCCCTTCGGGGATGTCGACGCGAGGAATGCTGATCACAGAGAAACGGGCCTTGCCGCCCGGCAGGTTGGGGAAGCCATCGCTTCCGAGCCGCTCCCCCCCCCACTGTAGCTCGTCACCTTCATGGTTCAGGTGTTCGATTCCGGCGTAGAGCGGGATGGCTTGAGCCATCTCCATGCGGACGTCTTTGCCGTCCTGGAAGTCGAACAGCGCTGGCATCTCCGGCTTCAGCTTGCGACCGATTGCACACGCGATTTCCCATTCTGGCATCGCTTCTTCGATCCGGGGACCGGGGATCATCGGACTGAAGCGAATACGGCGCTCGGTGGAGGTGGAGGTCCCGCCTCCCTTTTGCTCGTACCGAGTCTCCGCGGGAAGAAGCAGTACCGCGCCCCGCGCTGGGAGTAGGCTTGAGCTGTTCAGCACGATGTCTTGGTGGACACGCAGACCCACGTTCTCGAGGCCTTGCCTGGCGCCGGCCCGGTCGGGCATCGTCTCGAGATGGTTCCCGCCGACCAGGTAGAGGACGTCCAGCCCGCTCTCCCGCGCGCGGTCCAGCAGGTGCGCGGCGCGAAGCCCTGGCCGCCTCGGAATAGGGTGATTGTACAGCTGCTCAAGGCGGTCGCAGTTCTCGTC
>JBDKJZ010000218.1:0-8604 GCA_039796375.1 Pseudomonadota bacterium | reverse complement strand
TTGCTGGGCTGCGGAGCGAGCTCCGAAGACACCGAAGGCACACTGCGTGTTTACGGCGGTATCGACCGAGACGGCCGGCCCATCACCTCCTACGCACTAGAGTCGGCTGACGGCGAGACCGTACCGCTCGATATCGGCGATGTTTCACAATTCCCTGCGCTGCGGCAGCTGCGCTCAGGCACGCGCCTGGTTGCTCAGGGCGACCGCGCGGCGACAGGCACACTGCGGCTCCGCCACTACGACGTGGTTGCGCCCTCGAGCGAGCTCGGCGTCGTGCAGCAGAGCCTGGTCGTCGGTGAGCCCCGCACGCGCCGCTTGGCCGTTCTGATGGTTCACGGCGGCAACCCGGACTCGGAGACGCCCGCGACCCTGCGCGAGAAACTGTTCAACGCGCCCACGTCGGTGCGCGCGCTGCTGCAAGAGTCGTCTTTCGGCAAGCTCGACATCGCCGGCGACGTGCACAACTGGATCCAGGTCTCGCCGATAGTGGGCTGCAACGTCGGCCAGGTCGCCGCCGAGGCCCAGGAAAGAGCGCAGCTGGCCGGCATCGACCTCACGCGGTACGATCACATCTTGTACTACTTCCCGGGCGAGGCGAGCTGCTCGTTCGGCGGTCTGGGCGAGGTCGGTTCACCCTCGCTCCCCGTTCGTCAGACCTGGTACAACGGCTGGTTTGATACGTTCGTCGTGACGCACGAGCTCGGCCACAACCTGGGCTTTTGGCACGGGCATGCGCTGACCTGCGGCAACTCGGTCGTGTCCACGAATCCGGGGGCCGAGTGCCTCATGGCCGAGTACGGCGACCATTACGACCCGATGGGCAATGGCACGACGCACTTCAACGGCTACTACAAGGCCGCTCAGGGTTGGATCAAGGGTTGCGGTTTGGCCACGGTGCCCGCCGGCGGCGAGTATTCGCTGACCCCGGTGGAGACTGCCACGTCCGAGCTACAGGTGCTGCGTGTGCCTGCGCCGCTGAGCATCTGCCCGGACAGCGCGCCCTGCTACTACTACATCGAGTACCGCCAGCCGCTCGGCATGTTCGACGGCGATACGCGCTACGGCACCGCGCCGATGCACGAGGGCCTGTCTATACGCCTGGCCGCAGACATCGACACGACGGGTAACTCTTCCGTCACTGGTTCTTACCTGCTCGACATGACGCCGGACGAACAACCCTGGGACGGGCGGCTGGCGTTTGGCAGCACCTTCGTCGACCCTAGCGGTCTGCAGATCAGCGCTGTTGCAGCCGAAGGCGGCCGCGCCCGCGTGCGAGTGCAAGTTCCGAACGGAAGCGGCGCCCCAACCTGTCTGGACGGCACCCCGTTCGAAAACGGCGGCGGTAACGCGAGCCTACTCGGCAGCTGGACGACGGGTACCTCCCACCCAGCTGAACCAGGCAATGACCGCGCCCTGGTAGTCACAGTGCACATCGAGGGCGGCGCAACCGTCAACGACCTCAGCGCCGTCACATATGGCACGAAACCCATGACCGAGATCCGTGACGCGGGCGTCGTCGCAGGGGGCTTCTCAGCATACACGGCAGTTTATGTCCTCAAAGAGGCGGATATCGCTGCTGCCAGCAGCGCGACCATTGGCCTCAGGTGGACCGGCAGCTTGAGCAAGATCCCGACGATCACCAGCGCCTTTTTTAAGAACGTCAACCAAGCGTCGCTTGTGGGTGCCAGCGCGATCAACACGGCCGCCAGTGGCAATATTTCTACGGCAGCTTTGCCGAACGCCAGCGGCGACATCGTCATCTGGGCGGCCACGAACGGTAGCACGAGTGCCACCTTCGCCCCTGCAAACGCCTTCCGCGAACAGCTCGATGGCGACGGTGACGGCTTCAACTACGGCGTAGCCCAAAAGGTAGCAAGCGGTAGCAACGAAACCCCAAGCGTGGTCATCAGCGGCGGCAGCCGAAGCACCATGGTAGGCTTCGTGCTCCGCGGCGGCGGCGGCAGCGGCGGCGGCGGCGGCGACGCGACCCTACTCGGCAGCTGGACCACGGGTACCTCCCACGCGCCTGAAGCAGGCAATAACCGCGCGCTGGTAGTCGCCGTGCACATCGAGGGCGGCGCAACCGTCAACGACCTCAGCGCCGTCAGGTACGACACGAAGCTCATGACCCAGGTTGCCGACGCCGGCCTCGCATCAAGCGGCTTGTCAGCATACACGGCACTCTATGTCCTCAACCAGGCTGACATCGCCGCTGCCACCAGTGCGACCATTAGCCTCACGTGGACGGGCAGCCTCAGCAGGATCCCGACGATTACTAGCGCCTTCTTTGCGAACATCAACCAGGCGTCGCTCGTTGGCTTCAGCGCGATCAACACGGCCACCAGCGGCAATATTTTCACCGCTGCTTTGCCGAACGCCAGCGGCGACATAGTCATCTGGGCGGTCACGAACGGTAACACGACGGCCACCTTCGCTCCTGCAAACGGCTTCAGCGAACAGCGAGACGGCGACGGTGACGGTTTTAGCTACGGCATAGCCCAAAAGGTTACAACCGGTATCAATGAAACCCCAAGCGTGGTCATCAGCGGCGGCAGTCGAAGCGCGCTGGTTGGCTTCGTGCTCAGGAGCCTGTAGCGGTACTCCCGAGGGCCGCGCGGGCGTCACCCCATGGCGCCCGCCGGCTCCGGCTTTCCCGAAATGTTAAGGGGTCAGTCGCATGCCCACGCTCCGGCGATGGCACCTGGACGAGGCCGACGGTGCCGCTGCAGGCGGGGACGACGCACGCGCCAGCGACACAGAGGACCGTTCCAGCGCAGTCCAGCAGCGGGCCTCCGGCACCGAGCCCTGACACACAGTGGTCGCCCACAGTGCAGGCGTCTCCATCTCTGCAAGGCGCGCCTTCAGGTCCAGCCACGTGAACGGGAAGGCCACACCTTCGCAGTCATCCAGCGTGCACGGACTCCGAACATCGTTCGGACCGCAATCGGCTCCGTTCCCATCACCGCCTGCTCCCGCAGCGACCGACGCCGCATCGGTCCGCCAGCACCACGAATATCCGTCACTCGCCCGTCACTACGCCCAAAGGCGTAGGCCCGGTGGCTCGCCCATACGCCTTTGGTGGTATTACGTCGGCAACTCCCGTACTCCAAGTGTCCCGCGCTTGACTCGTTGCGATCTGCGGTCCCGAATTTCGGGTCTCACATGTACCTGATCCGGCGCGTCTCTCGCCTCGCGCTGGTTGGTGCGATGAGTGTCGCCGCGCGTGGCGGCGACAAAATCCGCGTCGCGTCTACGACGCAGTGGGTGGACGCTGCACCAACTGGAGCGTCGACATTCGCGCAAGCGGGCCGACGCCTATCGCGCAAACCCCAGTGGCCTTGGAGCGCATGAAGCGGTTGCCAAAACTGGTGTCAAACAATGAAGAGGGCTGCAGCGCGCCCCGAACCGAACGCTGCCACTGGCCCAAAGACCATAGGCAGCTTCAGGGTGATTCAAAGGCGTTGGCGCCTGCTGGACCTGCGTCAATTGAATCCCCGCACCCAGCCCACCGCAGTTGGCGTAGGTTGCACGAGCTTCGGCATTCGCGGAGGTGGGGAAACCATCGGCTATCGAACAACCCCGTCGCTGTACGGTGACTAGCCGGGCTCTAGAGATTTGATGTAGCCTGCCGCCGTGCAGTCCAGCGACCCCCTTCACGGAATCACGTTCCAAGCGATAGTCGAAGACCTAGTGGCTAGACGCGGTTTCTACGACCTCGGTGAGCGCATCCCTATCCGCTGTTTCACCCATGATCCCAGTGTCTCGTCGAGCCTCAAGTTCCTGCGCCGGACCCCCTGGGCTCGTGCGCAAGTCGAGCAGCTGTATTTGGAAGATCTCCGGCACCAGCAAAAGAACACCGCGCGAAATCAGCGACGTGCCGAGCGACGAGCAATCAAAGCGACGTTCGACGCTGGCTCAGACGCATTGCCGAACGACCCTGACGAACCAGTCGTGGACTCGCTCACTCAGCAACGCGAGACTTGAAACCCGCCTTGGCGATCACGTCGATGATCTTCTGGGGGTTGGTTTTCGATGAGTCGTACCGGACGCTCAAGTGGTGGATATCTGCGCCTTCCGCGACTTCAATCACGCCGTCATGTTTGCTCAACGCTAGGCGAATTCCCGAAGCACACGACGCGCAGCTGACCCCCTCCACCGCGAGAGCCACACTCGAAACGGTCGCAGCTTTCTTCGGCTTAGCTTCCGCTTCCATAGCTTCGGCGCTTGGGTCAAACCCGGGTGGGCGACTCAGGCGCCACGCGCTACCCGGTGGGACCTGCCGCTTCGCGACTGGCTTCGGGGCATCCAAGTCCGTATGCTGCAACGCTTGGCCAGCTAGCGCGAGCCCACTGCCAACGGCGGCTACGGCCGCCAGGGTCTTTTCAACGTCGTCATCGTTTGCCGGGCGACAGTCCATCGCGCGAACGTCTCCGCTAGCGTCAGGGTAACAGTGGCCGTCGGAGGCCGAAGCGGCGATCAGTACGGCGGCCACGCCAACAGCAGTCATCACCTGACCGTTCTCCTGCCGAGTCGCGCACCCGGTAGTCAAAGCAAGACCCACAAGCAGCAGGCAGAATAGGAATGAGCGCAGTAGCGGGATGAACATTCGAAACCTCTGCATACCCCCGACTGCAAGATCTCGACCAGCCGAACCAGCCAGAAATCCCTTTGCCCAGCGTACTTTCGGCTGTGAATCGCGCAGATTGTCCATGGGCGTGGTTTTCACAGTGTGGATATAGCGCCCGTCGTCGGGAGGACCGACGAGTGGCCGCACGGCTCAGGCGAGCGCCGCGTCGTACTCGGCGATGGCGTCCGTGCTTGCGGCAAGTAGCTCCAACTCTTGGACAACAGGATGCTGAAACAACGCCTTGCTGTAGCGCTCCGCCCCCTCGGTTAGCGGCACCCCATAGGTTCGGAAGCGCGCTGCGACCGGAAAGTACATGCAGTCTGCGATTGAGAACTCACCCAACAGAAATGCGCCTGAGGCAGTCGCCATCGACGCCTCCCAGATCTCAAGGACACGCCGCACCTCAGCTTCGACCGCATGACCCGAAGGAGCGTGCACCGCCCGCCCGCGGAGGTTCATCGGCATCGCGGCGCGCAGGGCAGAGAAGCTACTCAGCATCTCACACGAGATCGCTCGCCCCCGCGCCCTCAGCTGGGGCTCCAAAGGCCACAGCCTGGCTGCTGGAAAGCAGTCCGCGACGTACTCACAGATGGCCAGCGACTCATGCACACTGAGCGCTCCGTCAACCAGGACGGGCACCTTCCCAGCGCCCGAGAAACCCAGGATCCGGTCTTTCCAGCCGTCCTCAGTCTTCAAGCCCACGTCATAAAGCTTGAACGGCACCCTTGCGGACTTCAGCGCTAGCCAAGCCCGCACACTCCAAGATGAATAGTTCAGGTTTGCGCCCACCAGCCGCAGCATGGTGGGCAGCGTAACCACAGCTAGACGCTCAAGTCGACTTGGTCTGTGGGCCCGGCGTCTCCGAAGCCCTGATCCGGCGTAATTACCTCCAAATGCAACGCCATGGTCCGGATAAGGTCATGCTGGTTCTTTTGGTTTGCGAAGTCGTGAAGCGCACCGTGCTGGATCTGCGGGATGTGCTTTCCCGTGCCGCGGAAGCCAGCGAGCACCCCGGTGATCCTATCAGAGCTGTGATTCTCCCCTTGGCCGCCGCCGAAGTAGATCATCGTTTGGTCGAGCAGTGTCCCGCCACCGACCGAGGTCTCCTTAAATATGGTAAACATCTCGGCCATCAAAGTCGCGTGCAGATTGTCGCGCTGGGCGTACTGGGCGTTCACGCCGTGGGCAGTCCCATGACTGTTAGGTAGCCCGTGGTTGGCGTAGCCCGACTCGCCGGCTTCTGTCTCCAGCATGTACGCCACCGATCGAACCGCCTCACACTGAAACGCGATCGCCAAGAGCCGCATCGTGTCTTGCCAGTGCTCATCGATGTATTCGTTCTTCATGTCCGCCATGCGGGCATTGGGCCACTTCCGCTTCATCGAATAGGTAGGTACGGTACACTGCGGGGCGCCGGCGCCCCCGGGCGCAACGCTCAATCGCACCTCAAGCTCGCGAATGCTCGTGAGGTACTGCTCGACCGCTGCGCGATCACTCATGCCTAGGCGCTGTTCTAGTCGCGTCTGACCAACCTTGACGAAATCCAACGCGCTCTTGCGCAGCGCAAGGCGCGCCTCCATCAGGGAATTGTCGGCGGGCGCAGCCGGCGCTGCCGCTGCATCGGTCCCCATCAGGATGCGCTTGAAAACGGCCTCCACATCAATTTCAGCGGGGATCTTTTCGCCGTTGGCTGCCGTCGAGATCCAGTCCTTCTGCTCATTGTTGTACCCCATGTCGGAGCGGCCCGGATCCAGGAACCCGCTGCCCGCCAGCACCAACTGCTGAGTTCGCCCGTTTGGAGCAGTCTTGGCGTAGTGCTCAGCAAGGGCCGTATCCAGGCTGATCTTGTGAGTCAGCTGCTTGTCGTCGGCGATCATCGCCCCAGTCAACCAGGAGGTGATACCGAGGAGGTGCCCATTACCCTGACCCCCCGTATGCACTCCGAGCATGTCCTTAAACAAAGTCACCTGGGACATCCACGGCTCAAGCGGTGCCGACATCTGACCTTGAAAGCTAAGATCCCGCCCCATGCCGCTCGGGTGGTACATGCTTTGATGGTGCCCGTTGGGCTGGTAGATCGCGAGAAAGCGGGGCTTGCCGCTCGCTGCCTGGGCGAACGCTGCAGACGACGGGTACATCGCCTCGAGCGCGGGCAACGCGATCGCAGCACCTATGCCCGTCGCCGATGCACGAAGAAGGTGACGTCGACTGATGAGCGTACTGCGGAGGTTATTTCGCACGGTATTCACAATGGGTTCTCCTAGTCTCAAAGCCTGCGCCGGATTACTGACCGACCATTCTGGTCTTAAACAGCTCACTGCTCAACGTCCCCACCACCATGTCGCGGAAACCAGGGTTCTCACCCATTCCCACGTCCGTGAGCACACCTTCCGAGAGGCACGCGTCCGACTTACTGAGCACGTTCCTGACCAACCGATTAGTCACCGGCCCGAGTACATGGCTAACGATACACGCGCCGAAGTCTCCGGTGTTCGCGAGAAAGTTGGCGGCGTCGACCGAGTTGGTCAGAGGTTTGTCCAAGTAGACGCTGTCGCTTGGCCCCGTGGTGACTCGCCCGACTGAGTCAAACGCGTTGTACGCGCGACCAAGTGGATCCATGAGCGCGTGGCACCCCGCACAACCGCCCATGGTGCGCTCAGCCGCGAGCTCGTCCTCAGTCTTGCCCTCCTGGTTCTTGAGCTGCAGGTCGATCGCCGCAAGGGTCGCTTCGTCTGCGGGGGGGGGGGGCAGCGTTTCACACATGAACTGGAGCCGGAACTCTTTCCCGCGGAACACGAGCGGAACGTGGGAGAGACGCGTCATAAAAAAGCCCTGAGTGGTCAAACCGAGCCGTGGCTCAGACTCGGGCAGCGGCACTTTGACGAAGTCCCCGGTCCCGCCAGCGGCCGCGTACGCCGGTCCTAGCCCATAGTGGTCCGCGAGACGCTTGTTAACAAAGGTGTGACGCGCGGTCACGAGCCCGTTCAGCGGCAGGTTCGACGCGAACGCGTCTTTCAAAAACAGCTGCGACTCAGTCGCCATGTCTGTTACGAGCGCCATCCAGTCTGCGGCGGCGTACTCTGGAGGCGCCTTGGTAATCAGCGCTTCCAACGCATCCAAAGTGAGGAATTTAGAAGCGAACAGCTCGATGAACCGCGACCCCTTCTGCGGGTCTGCCAGCATCCGGTCAATCTGAGCCTTGAGCCCAGCCTCGCTGATCAACTCACCGTTTTGCGCGGCGGACATCAACAACTCATCAGGAACCGAGTTCCAGATCGCGAGCGCCAAACGCTCAGCGATGCTGTAACCGTCGAGGCCCTGCAAGCCCGGCATCGCTGTCACGCGAGTGTCGATGTAGAGCGTATCGGGGGAGAGAAACAGCGCGAGGATGCTGTCCGTGAGTCCTTCGTCGAAGCTGAGCTGCTTACCTAGCGCCGTCTCGGTAATGGCGGTGAGCTTAGACTCCAACTCCGCGTCCATCGGGCGGCGCATCATACGCTCGGCTAGCGGCTTCAAGATACTCACCGCACACGCCGCGCTGGGCGCGCCGCCGCATTTGTCCGAGGGCTTGGTTGCGGTGATGTATTCCGCCGCGACCTCTAGAGCCGCAATTTCGTAAAGCTCCGCAAAAGATCCAGCGGTGCCGAGCGCGCTTCCTGCGAACTTGGAGTTCTGATCGTTGCTGAGTTTGAGAAACGGGTCAGACGCCGTGCCGAAGACGTCGCGGGCGAGGTTGTTCAACTCAGCGCGGTTCAAGCGCCTAGGCAAATTGGGCGCCACCGCGTCACACGCGAGGGGCGGTGGGAGGGGGAGCACCGTGCTCACACCCGGACCGGTGGGTGTTGGGCCCCCCGTCATTGGCGGGAAGACATTCTCGGAAGGCACAGTCGAGGGGCCACTTGTGGAAGCCTCCGAGCAAGAAAGGTTGAACGAGGCGAAAAGCGCGCCCAAGGTCACAGCTGAGGTGACGCTACGTG
>JBDKJZ010000217.1:0-8628 GCA_039796375.1 Pseudomonadota bacterium | reverse complement strand
CAAGGGGTTACCAAGAGCATTCTCCTCGGCGATCGGGAAGTATCCACGATGATGTGCCGACTTCGAAATATGAATAGCTTCTTTCTCAACCGCCGGCAGCGCAAAGAAGCGATACATCTCTTCCTCGACGGATTTCAAAAGCGTCGGGGAGATTCCGTGGTTCTCGACCAGAAAGAAGCCGACGTTCCTACACACTTCGCCGAGCTCCATGGCGAGCGCATGCTTCTCTGAGAGTTCGGCGGCGAGGCTCACAACGGGAACTTCCGAATCTCCCGAGCGCACCATTCGCACAAACCGGTTGTTAGTCACTGATGTCATTTCGTTGCCGCACTCTCTGCCTTCTTTGGCAGTACCAGTTCGTTGTCGATGTACTCCTGGATCGAACTAAGCGTCATGCTGGGCCGCACCGTCGACGACCGCTCGAAGTGCTTTGTGGAAGTCATGTACCCCGCAAAAAACGTCAACCTGCGGGCGAAAAACTGCTCGAGTGGCGTAGGATCCGGCAACTCTGTCCCATCCAAAACGCGAACCCGGTCCTTGAGCGACAGCTTCTCGAGCATGTAGTCCATCGTGTTCCCGACGTCCGGACTTCCCGGTCCAACATCTGAGGTCAGGTGAAAGACGTTCTGCGTTGGCGCATCCTTCTGTTCGAAGAAGTGCGCCAACATGTCCTCGATGACGTGGTTGACCGCGATAAAAGACGGCATGGTTCCCCGCCCGGTTGCGTACCGGATGACTTCCGTCGAGTCTCCCAACCTTCTCCGAAACTGGCGCAGCTCGCCCAGCATTCCGTAGAGCCCCGAGTCACTCCCACACGCTCGGTGGTCGAAGGACGAACCGACAATAATCGCCGGCCGCATGATGAAGAAGCGCATGCCGTGCTCCTCGCAGAAGGCCTGCACGAGCTTCTCGGCCGTGTACTTGCTCTCCTCGTACGAGTTGTTGAACTTCGGCTTGAAGTCGTGAATTGACTCCGAGATCACGCCCTCCTGCTGCCCGCACGTGTAAGCCGTGGAGACGTAGACAAACAGCTTGGCATTCAACTTGTGAGCCAGCGTCAGCGCGTTTCGCGTCCCTTCGACGTTCTGCTGAAAAATGAACGCGCGCTTCCCAGGCATCCACATCAAAGAAGCCGCGAGATGCCAGAAGACCGGCGCACCTGCATCGGCTCGTACTTCCTCAGGCGAAACGCCACACAATGGATGGGTCAAGTCGCCCTTGATCACCTCGAGCTTGACCGTATCGAGCGACGCTTGTCCGCACTCTTTCAGGGCATCAAAGGTTCTCTGCCGCGCCGAAGCGGCGCCGTCCCGTGCCAGAGCCGTGATGCGGCCGACGCGCTCATCAGCCAGACACGCTGCAACGAAGTTGCTGCCTACGAACCCGGTGGCTCCTGTTACTAAGAAGTGCTCCATATTGTATTGCTTGTCCGCTCGATAGTTCCTAGATGGCCGATTGCGCCGCACGCGCCAGAGCCGCCGATGACGACGCCTCAACGTCCCTCGAGCAGTCGACCCTCAGGTCCGTGACCCGAGAGGACTTCCAGCTGACCCAGCCGCCCGTCGCTGACTTGAGGTCCAAAATGGGCAAGAGTTCGATCTTGCACTCCAAGCCAAGAACCTCGCGGACGGAGGCGCTCACTCCTCGCCGAACCTCCTCGTGGTCAGCGTCGTCCGTGGCTTTCACTCGCACGAGCAGAGTGTCTGCTCCGTTGACGTGTTCGATCTTTAACTCGTAGCCGAATATCTCGCGATGCTCGGCAAGAACCGCTCGATCGATCTCCGCCGCGGACCAGGTGCGAGCTCCGATCCGTAGCATGTCTTTGACCCTGCCCAGCACCTCGATGACTGGCCGCGAGGTGCTGCCATGCTGGATACGCACCAGATCCCCAGTCCGATAGCGGATCAGCGGTTTCATACCCGGTACGAGCATAGTGATGCAGAGTTCACCGTAACCTTCGTTCCCCAGCGACTTCCCCGTCGTCAGGTCGATGACCTCGAGGATGTAGTTCGTGAGCAGTGGCGTCATGCGACCGTCCACGTCGGCCACTGCGATGCACCCGGCCTCCTGCGACCCGTACATGTAGTTGTAGGCGCGGGCTCCCCAGGCGTCCTCGATCAGGCGTGTCATGCTGGGCGAACACAGCTCACCAGTACACAAAATGCACTTCACGTTGAGATCGACCTTAGGGTCCACACCATAGGTGTGTGCCATCTCGGCCAGCGCCATCACCAACCCCGGCGACCCGAGCAGCATTTCTACTTGCAGCTCCAGCAACAAGTTGAACAGCCGCTCGAAGCCAATGACCGGCGACAGCGGGAACGCATCAAACTTGCAGATCCCAAGCTCTCTCGCCACGAACGACATGTTCATGCAAACAGAGTGCAACTCGTTTGGAGGCAGAACGCCCATAATCGGTTTTTTCCCAGGACCGAAGCACGAATCCATGATTCTTCGTATCGTCTCGACTGACGACACGTTGTTCAGATCCACATCAATGGGTGCCCGAGGGCAGGGTGTTGGGCGCCCAGTCGTACCTGTGGTGGAATAGAAGTACAGAGCGTCGCGAACGTCACCGCAGACGATCTCGTACATCGCTTCAGCGAGATCGGCCTTGGTCGTGAAGGGCAATATAGCAAGGTCGTCGATGCCAACCTTGCTGGTGTCTATGCCTTTCAGTCGCCGTCGATAGAACGGCGACTTCTCCGCGACGTGCGCGAGCACCTCGCGCAGAGCCTGGGTTTGCCAAGCCCGAATCTCGGAAACACTCAGCGCGCCCGCGCTGAAGCGCTCGATCCAATCTGTCCACAACGTCGTTCGATCCATCTCGTTGCTCCACCAGTTCCTAAGCCTCTGTCCGCTCGACGCGGCAGCCCACTATCCCTGAACCGTCTCCGAACTCAACGCTAACGCCTTGCTAAGCACCGCTTCGCAAGAATAAGCCGCAGCACCATTGGCGACCTCGTAACACTCGACCCATACACGCGCAATTGAATTGTGTAACATAACTAATCCTTAAGCTCTGATCCATTATCCTCGTACTAGCTACCTGGCTCATTATCCGCACGTTCACTCGGCAGCCGTGCCCTCACACGGTGTTCGTTGTCATTGTGAAACCACTAAGTCGGCAGCCACGCCCCTCACGCGGCAACTTAGTCGTCGGTCAAGGGTCTAAAGAACGAGTTCCGCGATAAGTCTTCCACCGGCACATTGCGGCATTCGCTCGCGCGACGGACACGCGCTACCCAGTTTCATGATGTGGCTGAACCACTGTGAAATACGGTGAAATACGGAAAATCGCACTCGTCCAGCGCGTGCATCCGGGATGCGGGTGGTTAAGACAGCAGTCTGGACTCCCTATAGGAGGGGGGCTGCGGGCAGGTCCCTTGGCAGTGCGCGCGCGGGCTTCAGAAAATGTAACCGCTGCGTGGGACCCACCTTAACGGCAAGGGGCCCCATGCTCTAGGGCGTCAAGGTTTCGAGCTTTGAGAATCGAGAAAGCGCACAGCGGCTTAGCAATTGCTTAGGATCGACCGCGACGCGCGTGGCGGCCCTGCGATTCGTGAGAAGGCCTCTTCGCGGGCTTCAATCGTTTCCTGCAAGCCGACACCGGTAGCGTCTACGACAGGCTTAAGAAGCGTCCACCTAGGGAAAATCAGGGCCTCTCGCTGGTTCGCTGTTGGGCCACTGTAGGCGGTAGTTCTTCGACGCGGTTGCCTGTAAGTACGAAGCGGGACTCCAAGGCTTGATGTACTTTCGCCTCTACGCCCATGAACTTCTCCGCTGGCATGTCGATGGCCACATTCGGTCCTTCCGGGCGTGGTCTCACTTCTCGATCCTGGCTCAGAGGGGACTGCGCGGCTTGTTGCTCTCGTATTGGGCGAGCACCCGCTGCGCGAGCGGCAGCGCTGTCACACGAGCCCGGTGCTCCACGACGCGCGGTAGCTTGGCCAAGTCTACGCCGTCGACCTCCAGCCAACGAGCAATGGTGAACAGGTAGTAGTCGCACACGCTCAACCGTTCACCCATGACCCACGGTTTGCAGGGGTGATTCCCAGAGCAGCCGCGCGGTCTATCGCCTAGGGCTTTCGAACTGTCAAAACCGATGGCCTGACCGGTAGCCGTGCGAGTCGTGGGGCTGCGTTTGAACCCGGCGCTCAGTAGATCGTCCTCGACATCAGCACAAAAGCAGAGAGTGCGCACACTCAAGACCCCCACGTGCACCTTCGTGGCACTCAATAGATGGAGCCGTGCATCACCCCGAGTGCATCACCCCGAACATCTCGACGTCGCAAGTTGGATAGGTAGCATCCCGTTTAGCTCTCGAACGGCAACGCCAACTGTCCAATCGGAGCGTAGTGGGGCGTAGGGGCGGTTGCGGCGCGTAGCCTTGCTGCACCATCAAGCGGTGCGCCGCGGCTTCAGTCTTTGCCACATCGACCCACCTCATGCATCCACCGCATCTGGGACAACTTTCCACATCAGCGCGGAACACGTGCGCGAGCATCCAACTCCAGCGATACTTAATGGTTGCAGATGAACAGTTACCCTGCTCGCCGATAAGCTCGAGTTGGTCACCTGATACTGGAGGTGGGCGATGGCATGTGGTAACCTCGGGCGGTTCAGGCGCGACGCGAGACCGGCAAGAGGAATGGCTCGACAGCACGCCAAAGTATCTGACCATGTGAAACCGCGGCGATCTCCTACGGGCTCGTCGGGCAGCGCTTCGCGCACAAGCTTCTGCGCAACATCAGTGAGCATCAGGCGGAGCTGCGGCTGCCCTGCCCGATCGCCGCTCACGGCGACTCCGAGTGCTGCAGCATCGTAGCAAGCAGCCCCACTTGAGCAAGGAGGCTCCAGTTCCCGGGCCCCGACGCCGAGCCAGGCGAGGTGGCGGGAGGAACTGGATGGGCTCCAGCTGTATCTCGGTCGGCTCCGCGTCGGCCTCGTCCGGATCGAGACTGCGCCCGCGCTTCCTCAGAATCGCATCAACGCGGTCAGCGATGCGGCGCGCAATGTTTTCAGTCTCTTCGCGCGTGGGTGTCGGCAGGCTGTGAAAGGTGAGCTCGCTGCAAAGGGGATCGGGATACTGTCGAGCATAGACACCATCCAGGCCGAGGATGTGGAAGTGCACGTTGAGTCTGAGGGCGGAGTCCACGCGCTGCACCGCTGCTACCGCGCCGGTGAGCGCTTCCTTGACAGTCGAAAGTCCGAGCAGCTTCTTTGCGCGCCGCTTTAGCGAACGGTCCAGCTCTTTGATGACGGCAGCGAGTACTTCAGCACACAGCCGATTCCGAAAACAGGTCGTGCCCGCTCGGGCTGAGTCCAGAAGCGCACAGCCCGGTGCACGCGGCGGGGAAACTACGCCCAAGTTCAGGGTGAGTGTGGCGACCTCCTCGCAGGTACTTCCAACGCGCCTTTTTGTCGTCGCAATGCATCCCGAGGTGGTTGGGGACCCTCGTGGGTCTGGTCGCCATTTCCTTGCTGGCAGGTCCGCTCGACTTACCACTCGCTGTTTCGGTGCCGGGTCTGCTGGTGGCGCTCGGCACGAGTACGCTGATCGGCGTCGTGTTTTGGCTTTTTTCCGGCGCAGCGCGCGGCCCGCATAGACCTAGGTTTTCAGGCTTTAGCTTAAGCGGGAAGACACTCCTCCGAACGCGCAAGGGTTGTTCGCTGCGCCGACGAGGAGCGTTTAGGGGAGAATCATTCGTTCGACGACCACTCCCGCGTCAGCCCAGTTTCACCAGTTTCACCAGTTTCACCAATTTCACAGAGCTTTTCCGAGCGCGCCGGGTTTTGCCTTGGTCTCTCCGCCTACCTGCTGCTAAGTCATGCACAGAGGCAAGTTCCATGATGCGAAGCTTAAGCGCGAAGACTGTTGTCCAAACTCTTTTCTTTGGAGCGATCGGGTTTGCCCTCACGTTCGGGTGTGGACACCCGAGCAACAATGAGACCGCTTCGGAGCAGGATGCAGGAAGTCCCAGCTTGAGGCCAGGCCCAGGCCGGGCCGGCAATTCCAAACTCTGCGCACCGGACGAACGTGTAAAGAACAACGCCTGCGTCCCTTGCCACCCGGGCACCAACAACAAAGCCGGCGATGACCCCTTCGGCGACGACACCTCCTGCGACGCTACGCTCTGCCCATCCAACCGGCGAGTAAGGAACAACGCCTGCGTCCCTTGCCTCGCGGGCACCACAAACGAGGCCGGCGATGATGCCTCTGGCTCCGACACCTCTTGCGGCGAAACACTCTGCGCAGAGAATGAGAGCGTGCAGAGCAACGAGTGCGCCGCTTGCGCAGAGGGTAGCACAAACGAGGCCGGCGATGATGCCTCTGGCTCTAACACCTCCTGCGACCCCAAACTCTGCGCAGCGGACGAGTTCGTTCAGAACAACGAGTGCGTTACTTGCCCCCGAGGCACCACGAATGAAGCCGGCGATGACGTCGCCGGCGACGACACCGGATGTTCAGACGCCTGCGCCAAAGCGCTCGGTGTAGTGAACTGCGAATCCTACATCAAGGCTTCCAACACTGAGGCTGACGATCTCTTCGGAAACAAGGTCGCCCTAGCCGGCGACACCCTCGTCGTCGGCGCACCCGCGGAAAGCAGCGACGCGACTGGGGTCGACGGAGACCAGAACAACAACTACGCCCCCGCTAGCGGCGCGGTCTACGTGTTTGTTCGCTCGGGTTCAGGCTGGACTCAGCAGGCCTACATCAAGGCTTCCAATACCGACGAGAACGACCACTTCGGCATAGCGGTCGCCCTCGACGGGGATATCCTCGCTGTCGGCGCGTCGGGTGAAGCCAGCAACGCCACTGGCGTTGGCGGCGACCAATTCGACAATGACGCCCCGGCTAGCGGCGCCGCCTACGTGTTTGTTCGCTCTGGTTCCACCTGGACTCAAGAGGCCTATATCAAGGCCTCCAATGCCGACGACCACGACCACTTCGGAACAGCGGTCGCCCTCGACCGCGGCACTCTCGCTGTCGGCGCCCGCGTCGGGTGGAGCAGCGCCGTCTCCGTGTTTGTTCGCTCTGGCTCCACTTGGACGCAAGAGGCCTGTATCAAGGCCTCCAACGCCCGTTGGGACGACCGCCTCGGCATGGCGCTCGCAATCGACGGCGACACCATCGCCGTTGGAACTCCGGGGGAATACTTATATGAGTCTGATATTCGCTACTATGAGGATGTAGGAGCCGTGTACGTGTTTGTTCGCTCTGACTCTACCTGGACTCAGCAGGCCTTTTTCCGTGCCCCCGAATACGAGCACGAGTTGCGCTTCGGCGGATCTGTTGCCCTCGACGGAGACACCCTCGCGGTCGCGTCCAGCGATGCGGTCTACGTGCTTGTTCGCTCTGGTTCGACCTGGACTAAGCAGGCCCATATCGAGTTCACCGGTGCCTCTGTTGCCCTCGACGACGACACTCTCGCCGTCGGCGTGTGGGACCACAGCTACGCCATCGGCGTGGGTGACATCCAAACCAACCGCGACGCCCCCTTTAGCGGTGCCGTCTACGTGTTTGTTCGCTCTGGCTCCACTTGGGCTCAGCAGGCTTACACCAAGGCCTTCAACACCGATGAGGACGACCAGTTCGGCGTGTCGCTTGCCCTCGACGGCGACACCCTCGCCGTTGGCGCGACCGGAGAAGACAGCAACGCCACCGGCGTGCACGGTGACCAATCCAGTAACGGCGCCGAGAAGAGCGGCGCCGTTTACACGTACCACGTAGCGCCATAATTGATTGAGCTCCGACGGAAGGAGTCCCGTGTCTATCCGGGGATACCCGCTTTTACCGGCGTTTGCCCATGGAAAAATGTCGAGACTATTCAGTGTCAAAGACGAGTTAGTTAACGACGCCTCTTGCACAAGTAACTGTTTCACCGAATTCACAGACATTTTTGAGCGCGTCGGGTTTTGACTCGGTCGCCCGCACCAACTACTGCTAAGCTCGAACGGAGGCAAATACCATGACTCAAAGCTTAAGCGCGAAGACTTTCCTCCAAACGGTTCTGATCGGCGCGATGGGGTTGGTTTTCACTTTTGGGTGCGGAACGCCAAGTCACCCCGACGACACTTCGGAAGAAGACGCCGGGAGTCTCAGCTCCGGCCCAGCCAGGGATGGCGACGCCACACTCTGCGCGTACGGCGAGCGCGTAAAGAACAACACTTGTGTCCCTTGCCCACCCGGCACCACCAACGCTGCCAGAGATGATGCCGCCGGGGACGACACCTCCTGCGACTCCACACTCTGCCTCTCCAACCAGCGTGTCCAGGACAACTCCTGCGTCGGTTGCCCCGCGGGCACTACCAACGCTGCCGGCGATGATGCCGCCGGGGACGACACCTCCTGCGACTCCACGCGCTGCGCAGACGGCGAGCGCGTAAGAAACAACGCCTGCGTCCCTTGTGCATCAGGCACCACGAACGAGGCCGGCGATGATGCCGCCGGGGACGACACCTCCTGCGACGCTACACTCTGCCGGGAGGGCGAGCGCGTGCAGAATAGCGCATGTGTCACTTGCCCCGCGGGCACTGCCAACGCTGCCGGCGATGATGCCTCCGGGGACGACACCTCCTGCGACTCCACGCGCTGCGCAGATGGCGAGCGCGTAAGAAAGAACG
>JBDKJZ010000216.1:0-8631 GCA_039796375.1 Pseudomonadota bacterium | reverse complement strand
CGCCGGCTCAACCCGAGCACAAGCATACGCATGCTTGAGGAGGCGAACGCGTACTCCGCTGAGTCTCAACTCTTCAGGCTGAGCGCGCCGACGTTAGTCGTTGCGGGCAGCCGCGATACGTTTATCCCGCCTGCCCAGTCGAAGGCGCTTGCGCGCAGGTTGCCCAACTCGGAATACGTCGAGTTCGGGGGCGGGACCCACGTGTGTCCGCTTGAGTTCCCTGACGAGTTGTATGCCACCACTAAGAAATTCCTCGATCGGATAGACGGGTCGTCGTAGGTTGGATGCATGAGCCCAACGCTCGAAATGGATCTAGAGACCGTCGGGTCGCTCCTGTTACTCGTGGCTCACGATCTACGTAACCCACTCTCCGCGCTGCACAGCAATATTGGCTTCATCGGCTCTGCGGGGCCTGGCGACGATACAGATGTGAGGGACGCACTGGTTGACAGCCAAGTGTCCTGCGATGACTTGGCCCACATCATCAACAATCTGGATCTGTTTGGCCAGGCTCTGAGGGAGACACGCCACGCCGAGCCTTTGCCGATGTCCGCAGCAGCCTTTGCGCGGGATGTGGTCTCGCGGTGCCAGCGCGTCGCCGAGAGTCACCGGCTCCGGTTGTTGTTCGATGAGCGCGCGGTGGACCCTTCGATCGAAGCCTACGCTAACCGAGAGCTGTTGGGGCGCGCGTTGGGGAACTTGGTTCGAAACTCGATCCAGCACTCACCGGAGAATTCGCTAGTCGAGCTGAGGATCGTTGGTCCCCAAGCGGACCGGGCTTCCGGTGAACCCGCCCGGGTCCAGTTTATGGTCTGCGATCAGGGGGCAGCGATCGACACCGAGCTGGGTGAGCGCGTGTTTACCTTTGATGGACAGTTGATGGCCCGTGGTAAGGGCGAGAGTCGCTACAGTCGGGGTATGGGATTGTTGTCCGCGCGGCTTGCTGCGTCAGCCAGCGGAGCGTCGGTTGCGTGCGTTCCTCCGCCTGACGGTTTCGCTAATAGTTTCTGCTTGATCGTTCCGGTGTCCGCGGGTTGAACCGGCGCTGCCGACGCGGCGCTTAGGGCTGCAGAATCACCGCACGATCGGGGGCGCGGAACAGGACCTTGCCGGTCTCTCCGAGGCAACCCCAGCAGCTGCTGAAGTGGAGGCGCGGACGAATGGACTCACTGTACGCGAGCGCGATCGGGCCCTTCTCTTTTTCCATGACGAAGCTGGACGCCAGACTGAAGCGATCATTTCCTAGAGAATGAAAGACGACAACGAACGACGTGTGCTCACCGCTTCGGGCGGTGAGCACAAGGTACTCCGCTCCAGCGACAGGCTGCCAAAGCAAGCCGTCGACGGTGAAGTCAAACCCCTTTCGATCGCCCGGTCCACGGCCGAGCACAGTGTGAACGGACTCGGGGGATGCGAACAAGACGAGCTTTTCTGCAAGCCGCGCGGTGATGGGATCTTGCTCGAGCCAAGCTTTTGCTTGGGCTCCGGTGAACGCCCGCTTCTGAAAAGCGGGGCCCAGTTGCGGCTCACTCACCTGGGCGGCGTTTGGAGCGCCATAGCAACAGCGAAATGCCACCTGCGTGGTGTCCACGAGCCTCGAAGAGTCTCGGTGCGCGCATCGGTGGTCCCCGGCGGGAGCGCTCGGTGGGGCGCCCCGGAGCACGGGCAGCGTGGCCAAAGGCGAACCTTCGCCGAAGTAGCTCGCAGTCCATTCAGGGAGTGCGCCAAGCCCCGCGACGCCAAAACCCGAGACGCACGGTCCCGAGCCGCAGGTGAACTCAGTTCCCCCCGCGAAGGCGGCGCTCTTCGGACCCCGACAGGCACGTTCCCACTCGAGCTCGGTGCACAAGCGCCCTCCGCGCGTAGCGCAGCGCGAGCTGGCATCGTCACGCGGAATCCCGAGCAGGGGAGGCTGACCGCTCACGTTGGGGAAGGGCTCGTAGTCTATCCGGAACTCGCCTAACTTGACTTCGCTCTGCCGGGGTTCGATTTCTGGGCGTCGGTCGAACGTCCCGGCGCGGGTCCCGACGGTAAAGGCTCCGGTTGGGACAATGAGCTGCCGCTGGGGCGGGGTCTGGACACTCTTGGGTGCGGCTGTGCCGTTGGTCGCCGAGGGGAGAGTGTTCGAGGGGGCCTGCTGCGCCGTGTTCTCGCGGCAGGCTACGAACCCACCGGCTAGGCTGATAATGCTGAGCGCGATAACGGCGCTCGGAATAGTCCTGGCTTGCCGCTGAATCTGCATCTCTGGTAGGGAGCCCGCGCGGGTCTGCGTCGCGCGACTGCTGGTGATCTAGAGCGCTTTGGGTTTTGATGTCAAACCTTCGCCCAGTCAGCACCGGCTCATTCTGGATCTCACCGAAAGCCCCTCTTGACGAAAAATCTCACTGAAGACACTCCTGAGTCTAGGCTCTCCTCCCGTGCCTACCAGGTGGGCCCCGACACGGTGGTGCATTTTCGGTACGAGCTCTACGACGCCGAGGGGGAGCTCGTGGAGGAGACCGATCCGGAGGTGGAACTGAGTTTTCTATTCGGATACGCCCAAGTCGCGGACGCCATCGAGCGCGCGCTCGACGGGGCCTTTGCTGGGGATTGCAGGGAGACTAGGGTTCCCGCGGAGGAGGCATTCGGACCCCGCGACCCGGAGGCCATCTTGGAGGTCGATCGCGCTGAGTTTCCTCCCGACGTGCAAGCGGGTGACGAGTTCGAGGCCGATCACGAGAGCGGCGAGCTGGTGAGCCTGACCGTGCTAGAGGTCTTGGAAGACGCTGTGATCCTGGACGCCAACCACCCCCTCGCGGGTCAAGCGATCAGGCTGAAGCTGGTGGTCGATGCGGTCCGCCCCGCTCTTAGCCTGGAGATCGAGCTGGCCACAGAAGAGTTAGAGCGGCGGCAATCCGGCGCAAGCGCGGTTGGGCAAGCAGGCGATTTTCAGGCGGGAGGGTTGCTACCCGCCGCACGTTTGCTAAGACGCGCCCCTTCGCCGGGTGACGACCCCCAAGGTTGACCTGGGGGCTTTTCTGATGGCGTCTTGCCAGACTACGGTTGGGCGGGTTATCAAGCGCCACAGAGTTCTACCAGACGTCAGTGAGCCCACCGCGTTTGGAACCGCAGCAAGAGGAATCGACCATGAATCAGCCTGAGAGCTTCAAGTACGACGTTCGAGTCCGCGCCAGAATGATGGAGCGGGGGGCCGTGTCAGACGAAGAAATAGCCAAGCATCTCAGTGCTTTGCCTGATCTTGAGAAGCGCGCTATCACGCTCAATATCGAGCAGCCAGCGCTGATGTATGATGACGAGCCAGAGGACGTGCCGGTCATGGCGGGCATCTCGGGGCTGGGTGTTTCTGGGCTTTCGCCCATCGAGCCGGCGCCTCCGGTCAATCTGCACGATCCGCACGGCCACCTACGGCGCGGGCCTTCGTATGACGCTATGGGCAGGCTCTCTCCCTACGACCCGGCACCGCGCGTTTCCGCGCTTGACCCCGCGCCGAAAGTGAATCCATTCGAGCCTGTTCGTCCGGTTTCTCCTTACGAACCCGCGCCGCGCGTTTCGCCCTACGGGTCGCCCGGTGGTGACCACAAGGTCAACCCTTTCGAGCCCGCTCCGAAAGTGTCCCCTTTCGAGCCGCGTGGAAATCCGTACGGTCAGCAGCCCGCCTATGGGCAGCCGCAGTACGCCTCCCCCTACGGAGCCCCACCTGTTGCTCATGCACCGAACCCCTACGGTCATATGGACCGCCCGCCAGCGACCTATCCGCCGCCTGCCGGCGCCGGATACCCCTCGCAGCATGTAGCGCCCGGGTATGGCCCTCCTCCGCAGGTACCCAGCCCCGCGCCCTATGGCGGAGGCTACGCTCCGCCGCAGTACCCCGCTCCCGGGGTCCAGGGCATTCCTCAATATGGCGGACCCCAGCACGCCCCGCCCGTGGGGCAATCCTATGGCGCGCCCCCCATGCCCGCGTCGGCCTACGGGGCACCGCCATCGCAGCCTCCACCTCAATACTACCCCGCTTACGAGCAGCCACCGCGTCCGCAGCCCATGAGTGCGCCGCCTCCCGCGGCGGTTGCTCCGCAGCTGGTTTCGCCGTTTGAGCCGGCGCCTGGCGCGCGCCCAGTGGCGCCCGAGCCCGGCTTTGCCGGTCCCTCCGCCGGGCCAGAAGACGACTCGGACGATCCGTTCGCGCCGCCCTCGCGCGGCAGCCGCTGAAGGGCGGCCTTATGGCGCGCGCAGTCTTCGCCGCCCTCTCCGTTGCTCTGGCGGGAGGGTTGCTGGGCTGCGACCCGCCTCAAAAAGTGGAGGCGCCAGTTCCGGCACCCACCGACTCAGCCGCGGTTGGTGCGTGCGCGGGTCCTGGAAGCTTCGCCGACCTAGCTGAACGCGCCGATGCGGCGGTGGCCTACATCGAAACGGTCCAAGCCTCGCCCACCGACGGAGGCTCCCACGGACTAGGGAGCGGCTTCGTCATCGACAAGAACGGGATCTTGCTCACCAACAATCACGTGATTCGCGGCGCCAGCGAGATCTACGTGGTGCTCAAAGACAATCGCCTAAAAGCAGAAGTGATTGGTCGAGATCCACCAACGGATATCGCTCTCTTGAAGGTGGCGGCTCAGAATCTGCCGGAGCTGCCCCTGGGTAACTCCGCGAAGATGCGCGTGGGAGACTGGGTGGTCGCCATCGGCAACCCCTTCGGGCTGGCTCACACCGTCTCCGCGGGGATCGTCTCTGCCAAGGGGCGCACGCGCCACGACGTCGATCTTGATCCGGCAGGCTACTACAATTTCTTGCAGACCGACGCGAGCATCAATCCAGGAAACTCGGGGGGGCCGCTCCTGGATCTTCAGGGTCGAGTCGTGGGTATCAATACCGCGATTCGCGCTGGGGCCAACGACATCGGGTTTGCGATCCCGATCGACATGGTGAAGGCCCTGCTCCCCAGCTTGCTGCGTGAGGGTAAGCTGCGGCGTAGCGCATTAGGAGTCGTGGTCGAGTCGGTTGAGCCGCGGCGCGCCAAGGAGCTGGATATTCGGGGTGGGGCAGTGGTGACGGAGGTGGTCCCTGGGGGTCCCGCAGATGCTGCCGGCCTGCGTGCTCGCGATATCGTCTTGGCGTTCGAAGGCGAGCCGGTCGAGGGGAAGGAATCTCTGCGCTGGTTGGCGAGCATTGCGGGGGTTGGGCACCAGGCCCAGCTCAAGGTCAAACGCGGACCGCGGATCTTCGAAATCACAGTCAAGCTGTCCGAGCTGAGCGAATAGCGGCTTAAAAGCAGGACGATTTCATCGAATTCTGAGAAACGATGAATATCCCGCGGGGAGAAGCTCCGTCCGCGCTGCGTAGCACAGGAGGAAATGTCACTACCTCTGACCGCCTACGAGTTTGACGGATCCGCCCTCGCTGAGCGTCCAAGACCGGCACCGAAACGGCCGCTACAGCCTCTGCGGCTGGTCATCGAGCGCCCCTTGGTCCCGAGCGGCGAGCGTCCGGCGCGACGAAAGCCGCGCGAGGCCATCCCGGATGAAGCTGCAGGTCAGCAACTGGATGAGGATGAACAGCTCGTTTCCCGCGCGAGGCAAGGGGATCGCGAGGCAATGGATCGGTTGATCCGTCGTCACCAGCGCCACGCATTGGCGATCGCACTGAGCTTGGTCAAGGATGAACAAGACGCCCACGAGGTGGTCCAAGAAGCCTTCCTCAGGGTCCACCGGGGCCTTCCGGACTTTCATGGAAGCTCGACGTTCTTCACCTGGCTTTATCGGATCGTGACTAACGTTTCGATAGATGTGATGCGAAAACCTCAACGTCGCGAGAGCGAGCCCTTAGACCTCTCGTGGCTTGAGCTGGCGACGGAAGTGCCTTGCTTGGCTCAGCTTGATGGCGATCCTTTTGAGGTGTTGCGGCGGCGCGAGTTGGTCCTGCGTATCGGACGTAGCCTGGACGCTCTGCCGCCGTATCATCGGGGCGTGATCGTCATGCGTGAGCTGGACGGCCTCAGCTACGAGGAGATGGCAAAGAAGATGGGCGTCTCTAAGGGCACAATCATGAGCCGACTCTTTCACGCCCGACTCAAGCTGCAGCGGGCCCTGATGAGCGACTACCAGGAGCAGTTCGGGGTCGACTTCTGTAGCGAAGTCGTACCCGCCTAGGGCTCTCCTGTGGCCTTCTGAAGATCCAGGATCTGCGCCTGCCCCACGTAGGTCTTGGTCTCGTACTTTGTGATACGACCAATCTGGCGAACGATGTTGGCCATGCGCTCGGCTTCTTCGACAATGACCTGCGCGGTGTCGCGGAGCTTAGAGTCCTCGGCGACTTTGCGCTGTAGTAGCTCCGCATACGCGATCACGCTAGTGAGCGGCTGATTGAGCTCGTGGGCTGTGGCCCCCGCGAGCTGCGCGACGGCCATGCTCTTCTCCTGCTCTTTGAGCTCGTTCTGAGCTTCACGCAGGTGGGCTTCCATTCTCAGTTGTTCACGAATGTCTGTGAAGATGCCGACCGAGCCCACGGGTTTGCCATCTTCGTAGATGAGCGAGGCCGAGATGCTGACTGGGACCGTGCGTCCGAAGCGGTCGAGCATATCCACCTGGTAGTCCTCGAGTCGATCGGGTCCTCCGTGCTCTGGGCCGCGGATGCGCTTCATCACCTCACGAGCGACGTGGGGCGGGTACAAACGTTCCACGCTCATCTCGCCGACTACGTCTGACGGTTCGTAGCCAAAAATGCGCGAAGCCGCGCGGTTGAATACCAGTACACGCCCCTCCAGATTTGCGGAGACGATCGCGTCGACCGAGCTGTCGATCAGGCGCTCAAGAAATACCTTGGTCTGCGTGAGTTCCCGTTCGGTCTCCCGCTCTTGGGTCACATCGCGAAAAGTGAGCAGAACGCCGCCCTCACTCCGCAAGGTCGCGCTTGAGTTGACGTTCAAGATCCGCTCCGCTCCCGCCGTCCGGATGCGTAGATCTACAGCAGTGGGGAAAACCCCGTCCTTGAATGATTGCGCGAGGCGATGCGCCTTCGGGAGCTCGTCATCGAGAATGAACTCGGCGACATTAGCGCCCTCGAGCAGCGCGCTCTCTCCGGCTATCTCTCGCGCGCGGGGGTTCGCGAACAGAATCCGCCCGACGGAGTCAATGACCACCATGCCCTCGGCGGAGTTCTTGAAGAACTCGGCATAGGGTTGGAACAAACGCATGCGGCGCTCAGCCTGAAGGCGCGCCGCGATGCTCTCTCGGCTTTCCTGTTTCAGGCTGCGGAAGAGGCGCGCATTGGCAATCGCGGCGCCCGCCGCGTGGCCAATCGTGGAGAGCAACGGTAGGCGCGCCCACGCCTGCGCTCGCGGCTTCGACGAGCGCACGAACAGAGCGCCGAGCGCCGTCTCCGCGTGGGTGATGGGCGCGACCGCCGTGGACTGAAACGGCAGCTGAGCGCGCGGAGAGATCGCGCTCAGTAGCGCGCAGCGGCGAGTGTCTGCGATGAAGATCGGCGTTAGACTCTGAAGGCAGTGTTGTAGCTCAGGGTAGTCACTGAGCTGGATGGGCAGATCTTGTAGTAGCGGGTCGTCGCTTGAGACCACGACGAACGCGTCCTGCGCGTCGTCCCGCGCGAGGACAACGCTCACGCGGTCGGCAGGCCACAGCGCTGCGACTCGAGCGACCACCTGCGCCAAGACGCTTCGGATGTCTTCGGGTTGCGCCATGCGTTGCACGAGCTCGACAACTCCCTCGAGATCTTGTTCGCGCTGGGCGAGTTCAGCGAGCCTTTCCCCCGCGTGTAGTTGCCGACGAACGCGCGCGAGCAGCTCGTTATGTTGGAAGGGTTTCGTGACGTAGTCATCGGCCCCGGCCGCGAAGGCCAAAGCCACCTCCTCCGTGGTGATGCCGGTCAGCACGACAATCGGGACTGACGCGAACTGCTCTTGGCTTCGGACTTCTCGGAGCACCTCAAGGCCGCTCAGGCCTGGCATCATCAAGTCGAGGAGGATCAGCTCCGGCAGGTGGTCCTTAAGGTGAGCCAGCAGGTCGTCGCCGCTGCCGAAGGGGACCGCTTCTTTGGCGAGAGGTGCAATCGCCTCAATCACGACCTGGCGAACGCAGTCGTCATCATCCACTACCAGGATGCCGCTGCGTGGCTTCAGCATCGCCTTAGCCTACGAGGAATTCGCTGATCCGCAATCAATCGTGTGATTTGTGGCAGGGGACGCGGGGCGTCTAGAAAGCAGCTGGCGATGTGAGTGACCCCAGAAAGAGAATTGGAGCATTGCCGGTCAGTTGGTTTCATCGACAGTCGCCCGCGCATCGGAGCCGGCCTTCAGGTCAGAACAGCGGGTCGCTCGCTCCGCGGCCCAGAAGTTTCTGTCTTGGTAGTCACCGGCTCGGGTTGAGCGAGCGCGGGTCTCGAAGGCACCGCGGCGATCGCACCAGCCGTAGCCTGCCCGGAACAGTCCCGACGGCGATCGCTCAAACATCGTCATCAGCCAACTCCCCGCCAGCGGGAGGTCCACGGCGCGGCGTCTATGTCACCCCCAGCTCTGGGAGTGGGGTAGCTGGTGAACGCTTGCTCCAGCTAGTGCGCCGGGATAAACCGGCAGAAAGAAAGGAATGAAAGAGTCCCACATTGAAGGAGTAGCGATCCACGATG
>JBDKJZ010000215.1:0-8636 GCA_039796375.1 Pseudomonadota bacterium | reverse complement strand
ACGCAAAACCACGGCGAACAGCCGCAGCTCTCCTCGGCGTCGCACTGACGAGGCGACCCGCTCCCCAACGCTTCGTGTCGCCAGCGCCGCGTGCACATCGGTTGGCTGAGTGATACCGACGTCGCCAAGAGTCACCAGTACATCACCCGGCTGGAGCCCAGCCAAATCCGCCGCAGAGCCGCGAAACACGCGCTCAACGACAACGCCTTGGGGCTCGAGCCTCATCTCGATCCCGAGCCACGGACGCCCAACCGAAACCCGCGGGCTAGCCGGCGGCGCAGGCTCCGCTGGGGCTTCCGCCCTGAGTGGGGTAGAGGCACCCACGATCGTCTCCCGGGAGTCCGCAAGGACTGCTCGGGGTTCTGCCACATCCGGCGGGGAACCCGCGCACGCCGAGAAGGCACTCAGAGCGCTCGCCATCGCCACCGTTTTGGCCCACGCTCTCACTCGGCTAAACATCGCAGACATCCTATTGGCCGCAACACCTTGAGACGAACAACTTTTATCCACGGCTCGGCGATCGCTGCGCTTGTCCAGGCCGCCTGCGGCTCGCAGCAACCGCGCCCGCCGGGCGCTACACCCGGCGCCGCCCAACCTGCCCATTCACAGGTGGCTGCCTGGTCCCGTTTTGATGAAAGCCGTGCCTGGCCGGTGCTCGCCAGCTTCGATAGCTCCGGACATCCGGCAGGTGACCGTTGGACCTCCGTGCGCGTATCCCCCAACGCTGAGCAGGCCTATCTAGCGCTTGTTAGAGGTAGTGAGCTGGCTGTTGGTGCCGTAGTCGTCGCGGACCTGGCTCCCATGGCCGGCTCCCCACTCACGGCGCTCCTGGTGATGGAAAAGTCCGACTCCGGTTGGACCTACTCGTCGCTGGGAGCCGGCGGTAGCGTCGTTCTCGAGACCGCCCAGCCTCAGCTCGCGCCGCTCTGCAAGCGATGCCACTCGGAAGGGCTGAGCGACGAGCTGTTCGGAATACCAAGAAATCACTAGGCGTTGTGGCCCCATACGTGCTGGAAAACGCACAACAAAACGGAAAAGCCCGACCTCGTCGCTGCGTAGAAACGTCTTACGCGATCCACGGTCGGGTTATTCCGCGCACCTGGGATTACCGAGCCGGTGCGCTCGACCCCCGGATGCCCAGGGTCCATCACTGTCGATGCGACAGGTAAGGAGGAATAAGAAAGCTAACCTAAGGAAGTACTCAAACAGCAAATTCGAAAGAAGCAGGAGCTCAAAACGGGCTAGTTCGATACGTCAGTAAGCAAAAAGGCAGAAATAAGGCTAAGAAAGACAAAAAAGGAAGCTAAGGAGGTAAGCTAAGCGGCAAGTATGCTGACTCCTAAGCACGAGCCGTGCCACCTGCGACATCACACAATAAACACCAATAATATCAATGTGATAACAACAACCCCTCGTCGGCTCGGCATTTCCGAAAATTCACATCAGGACTTTGGTGTCATACCCCGGTGCCAGTCCTGAAAACATTTCTGGTCTTAGAACTACATTGTCTCGACTCGTCCAGCGGCTCGGGGCGACCTACTGAGAAAGCGCCGTCTAGCGGGCCTAGCTCAGTCAAATTGTGGTCGCAATTTTCCGAAGCGTGCTAAGACACGCGCCCCCAAGCGCCCGTAGCTCAGCTGGATAGAGCGTCGGTCTACGGAACCGAAGGTCGAACGTTCGAATCGTTCCGGGCGCGCAGGAAGCCCAGTCCTAGTGGACTGGGCTTTTTTGCGTTTGAGGGGCCAAAACGCGTTGCCGTACTGGGCTGGCAGCTGTGAATGCCATCGACCATGCGCGGTGGGTCACTGAGAGTCTAGACGAAGTTGGGGTGGACTACGTCATGGTGGGGTCTCGCTGAGCCCGCGCCGACTGGACCAGTTCAAGATGAACACCGATACCTCTTACAATGTTTGTCAATGATGGCACTGACGCGAACGCCGCATGCTTAAGTTCCCGTTACACAGGCGCGGTGACACAAGCGACCTTACCCGCGGCGGGGTGATTGGCGCCATGAGCTAGCGTCAAACTGCGCGGGATGAACCGAGGGCGGGCGCCCTTTG
The DNA here is from genome assembly GCA_039796375.1 of Pseudomonadota bacterium. Lineage (GTDB taxonomy): Bacteria > Myxococcota_A > Polyangia > Polyangiales > Polyangiaceae > SZUA-265. Next base: position 6,576 of record JBDKJZ010000215.1, on the reverse strand, counting down.
AAGATCAAGACTGAACAGAGCGACAACGCGACGAACGCGATGCGCGATGCGAAGTTGGGTAGCGCGTGCAGATGATGACGACGGGCAAACACGGACCCGCGCCTCAGTGCACGCTGTGTCTCCGCCCGACCTCGTGGCTCAGACACTGCGAGCCGTTAATTTTGGAACGAGTGGTGAAAACACTAGCTGAGGCCGAATTCGACCAACGCGCGGATTGTGTGCAGAGCCCGCTTGCGCTATGGGCAAAATCCCGACACAGTGCCAAAGCCAGGTTGCGCAGCGCAGCGCGCAGCGAACGCACTGCGAGTTACCCGCATGGAAGCCTTTGACGATCGACTTGCTCAGCTGTATCAACGCTACGGCGGCGCGATTTATGCGCGCTGTTACTGCATTCTGAACAATAAGGCTGCAGCCGAGGACGCGACCCAGGAGACCTTTCTCCGCGTTCACCGGCACCTCGAGCGGGCTCCTGACACGGAAGACGCGCTGAGGTGGATCTACAGGATCGCCACCAATTATTGTCTGAATGAAATCCGAAATCAGATGAGCCGTTCGGGCGCGGTTGAGACAATATCCCTTCTGAGTCAGGACTTGGAACCCGAGAATCAACTACTTGATCGCGACCTCGGACGCCGATTGGTCGCCGTGGCACCGGAGCCCATGGGAGTGGCCGCATGGCTTCATTTGGTTGACGGCATGGATCAGGCGGAAGTCGCGAAAGTCCTCGGTGTTTCCCGTCGTACAGTCGTTTCTTACGTTTCGACGTTCGTGAGGAACGCACAGAAGTTCATCACGCGGAGCGTGGCGTGAACGATTCGATAAATGGGACCACTCATTTTTCGACGTTTGATTTGGAGCTCTCGCTTCTGGAGGGCGAGTCTTCACTGAAGCATCGAAAGATAGCCGCGCATTTGCAAGGCTGCGCCCAGTGTCGTGACGCCATGGCTGAGCTGAAGCGCTTACATTCGGAGTTCGAAACCAGTGTTCTGCCGCGCGCGCTACTCAATGCGAGGAGCGAACAACCAACTACGAACTCAGGCTTGAGCCTGCTTCCCCGAACGTTTGGCTCACGGCCCACGCCTTGGCACCTGCATCCTGCGGTTTGGGCGCCAGCTCTCGCCAGTGCCGCTGCAATTGTGCTCGCGCTGGGGCTAGGCTCACGAGACACCGGGCCGACGCAACCCGCAGCGGACTTGCAAGCCAAGGGCGACGCGCAGCTATCCACGTATATTCACGAAGGAGGCACAACGCGTCAGCTACCCAGCACCGGGGTCGGGGCGCGAGCGGGCGACGAGGTCCGGTTTGTGCTCACGACCACCTCGTCACGGACCCGCTACTTGTTGCTCATATCCGTAGAGTCCACTGGGAAGACAAACGTCTATTGGCCGCCCAGCGGCGAGCGCAACTCGGCTATCCGAGCCCCCGGAAGATTCGAGGTGCCAGGAAGCATCGTGCTTGACGACGCGCCGGGCCCGGAGAGGGTCTTTGCTCTGCTTTCCAGCCTTCCGCTGGAGACCGCTGTGGTGGAAACAGCGCTAGCCGCCCTAGCCCGAAACGGGACGGACGCCATACGAGCGACGGAGGTGCTCGACCTAACCCCAACCGGCGGGTCATTGACAGAACAACATAGTGTGTTGCTGAAGCACGGGTCAGGGGCGCGGCACCCGGAATAAGAGAAACGAGCGCTGGGTCGTGCCCGGGACATCGACCGAAGTCGTGTCGCGAATCGCGTCTGACCCGCGCTGCCCCAGCTCAAGAAGCTCACGCTGGACCACTTCTGCGTCGATGGGTAAGGGTGAGAAGAACGCGAATACCCGCTCGGGACCCAGAACCTCATCCAACAGGACGCTGCCGGGAACCTCCCACCGTCCCGGTCCAGGTAGTGCAGCGCTCTCTTTGCCTGCGTAGGGGAAGTAGATGCTCGCTTTACCGGCTGCGTCGACGGACGCTACCAACACGAAGGAACTCTCATCTGGGACGGCTGAGATAACGAACCGGACTTGGTCACCGGGGTGGGTGACGCGATTTAGGCGCTCGAGCAGCTGAACCTCCCCAGAAGGTCCCTTAGAATAGACAAGCAAGCTCGTCGTTCCCTTCGTGCTCAGATTAGACAGGTCGAATATTCTAGGCAGATGATTCTGCCAGACCCTATCGGTGACCAGCACCAAGGCCGCGCACGCGGGGATCCATAGCCAGCTCACCCGCCACTGGAGCCAACGATATATTTGTACAGTCGTCACTTGTCCCCCGGTCCCGGCTTGGGACAAGCGGCGCCGCACATACCTGGCGCAGCCCTGCAGCTGCCGACCATTGGAATACAGTTGGGGTGATTTTCGAAGTACCGGGGGTAGTCGCCGATCTCCTCAACGCAGACGGCGCAGCCGTGTTCGCAGCCGCTCCAACTATTCGGAACTGGGTCGCAGGAGTCTTCTGCTCCTGGCGGAGGGCAGTTGGCGCTACAGGTGAAATACCGCCCCTTGCACGTGAGCGAGGGGATGCAGTTCGCGTGGTTGCGAAAGTAGTTGGGGAACCCCTCCAAGAGCTCAGCGCAAACCTGACAGCCACTACCCCGGCAGGCTTTCCAGTTGCCGTCCGTCCCATTGCAGAAATTGGGATCGCTCTTCGACAAGGGAGCGTCGAAGGTGGTGCCGGGTGTGGCGTAGTGCGCGCTGGGTGCACCCGGGGGGACCTCAGTTGGCTCACTCTCGGGCAGAAAGTCGAGCGCGCGCGCGAAACGAGTGACGCCTTCCTCCACCGAGACTCGGGCTCGATACCAGCGATCATTGCGCGTCCCCCGAAGCAAGTAGCTACCCACGGGGAGCGCGATGAGTTGTGCAGTCTGAGTATACGTCTCTGCTACTGCGAGCTGGTCGGTTTCATCTAGTATCATCACCCGATCAAAACCGCCCGGGACGTATATTAACCGACTCACCTCCCGAAGGTCCGTGAGTATCAGGTCGCCTTGCCCAACCATCCGGTAATCGTAGGCGGGGGTTTGGCCACCATAGAGTGAGCCTGCCGCGGCCGAGCTCGTCCGCGTCGCGGTGTAGCGGTAGACCTCTTCAAGAGAAACTTGGCTATCCCTGTCCGCGTCCGCAGCCCCACGCAGACCGGAAACGAAGTGATGAGTAAAGAACGACCCGGCGATCTCCCGTGACTCAAGCGCTAGCTCGTCCGCCCGGCTGGAGCTCACGAAGACTTCACCGGATAGAGAGGGCAGACCGAAGGTCGCTAGTTCGAAGCCCGGACCGGGCTTGCCGCCCTTGGTCCCTATGATGGCTCCACTGCGACAGGCATCGATGATCCCAAGACGAATATCCGCCCCGGTCTGTCTGAGCAGATCTCTCAACTCTGAAAACCTCAAGCGGTCATCGCCCAGTTCCAGCGCAACACCATCCGAGTGCCCCGAATAGTAGAAGGCCAGGACTACACGACTGCGCTCATGCCGCCGCTTCAACGCCTGGATGTTGAACGTAAGCTTGCGAAGTTGATCCAACACTGCGGCCCGGGTGCCGCCGAGCAGCACAGTCGTAGCGCTCGCCTCAAACCCGCCCAGCTCAACCAGGACTCCCCCCAGCTTTCTTGCATCAAGCTCAGCGTATCTGAGAGCCGGCCGCTCTTGGGCCCCCTGATTGTTGCCGAGCACCAACGCCACGCGGTGCTCCACAGCGCTAGTGAGCAATGCTGCGGGCTCGAACTCCTCGGGCACATCGGTGGAGAACCAGCGGCTCGCAATGAACCCCGTACCCGCCATGACAGGGAGGACGATGAAGCCAAAGAGCCAGCGGCTACGCATCAAACTCCGCCCCGTATATCACAGGACAGGGCGCCAGCGTAGGGTGCCGATTACAGGTGTCCGTGTGAGTGTTCTTTCGGCACACCAAGCCGGCTGACGTGCCGCGGGCCGCCAAGCAAACGCACTGGCGGCAGCGGGGGATGGCCTCTCCCTCTGTAGAGAAGCAGACGTCCAGCTGTGGACTCGCTTGGGGCGCAGACTCGAACCGCTCGCCGGCTGAAGCCGACGCGAATCTTGCACCCGGCCCGGCAAAGATGGTGAAAAAAAAGAGGGCCGCCCGCTGCGCGTACCGGACTACGCGCGGAACAACGCGGCCTGCTGAGCGCCCACATCAGCTTGCACGATGCGGTCGACCCTCGCGAGTGTTTCACGGTAGTCTTGGCTGGCCTCTTGGGTCGCTTCGTGTGCGGCGCTGGCGTCTCGCTCGGCGGAGTTGAGTTGGGCGTTCCCCTGCGTCACTCTGATCTCCGCGGCGGAGGCGCCAGAGTTGATTAGCATGGAATCGACCGTACCCCCTGCCTTCGCGAGATCTGATGCGCCGGTCCAGATCGCCGCGGTGGCGGCGGCTGTGCTCGGATCGCCGCTGAGCCCCTTGAAGCCGCCGGTCATGCTCAAGCCGCCAGCGGCGACCTGGGAGAAGCCACTGACAAGCCCTGCGACGAGCTGATAGTCGGCTCGTGCCTGCATATCCTTCACGACCTTCTGAACAGCCATGTCAATCGTGGCTTCTGCCATCGACTGGCGTTCCCTAGCGAACTCTTTGTCTTTGCGCTTCAGACCCAGCAACATCACCTCGAGTTCGACGACTCCTGCGCTACCAAGCTCCGGTTCCGGGAGCAGATCAGCGGTCCCGCTTGAGATGGGATCGTGTGATTGTTCGACTATTGTGGTGTTGACGGGCGGCGGCCGTTGGACTTCAGTCATCGTTAGACTCCTTCTGCGATCGCGATCAGCGTATCGCCTTCGGTTTGGATGGTTTCAGTAAAGCGCCCCACGTTGACCTGCTCAGCTTCCGCGTTCTCTTCAAGGTCGGCGATCAGCGTTAGGAACAGCCGCTGAATGTCATCTTGGTCCGCTTGGATTTCGGTGGCGTTGATGTTGTGCTCAGCGGCTTCGTGGCCGTAGGTGGCTGCTGCTATCTGCGCACCGCCCCCTGCGGCGGTGATCGCCCCTCCACCAACGGCCGCATAGGACGTCAGTTGAGTTGTGAGCCCTGCGCCGCCAGCACTCATCAAAGCGCCGCCACCGGTCATTAGCGCGCCACCAATAGCCATTCCGCCCACGAGCCATCCCGCTTGCTTATCGCTTAGGTTGAGACCCTTTTGAATGAAGTGGTACTCACCCTCCGCCATCGCCCCTAGAGAGAGCGCGCCGCCTACAACCGCCAAAGCAACTGCCCCTGTTCCGCCCGTAGCGACCGTCAATCCCACTACCGCGACCACACTGACAATGTTTCCTGCGACACCCAACTTGCCAGCGAGATCGCCCCAGAAACCGCCCTTCTTTTCCGCCTTGGCGGCCTTTTCCAGTTCTTTGATGAACTGCTGCATCAGCCGATCATTTTGCTCCGACGCTTGGAGGATTTGGTCCTGAGAGACCTTGGCGTTGAGGGCCGCGCCATCGCTCATCAACACGTACATCATCGACAGGCTGTCGAGTCCGGACTCGGGTTCAGGCAGCAGCAACAAGCTATCCGACAGGAGCGGCTGGGGGGTCACGGCACCCGGAGTTGGCCGAACTCCGCCACTAGAATCCAGTGCTTGGGGTCCCATCAGTTTCTGAGCTCCAAGAGAGCGAGGTGGCGAAGCTCGGACTCATCGTTGACTTCAGCAACTTCAACAGCGCGCTCCAAGTGGTGTTGCGCCAGTTCATCTTGGTCGAGTTGCCGAAACAGACGAGCCGCTGCAACTAAGCAACGCGCTGAGGGTTTTGCTGCGTTACCGAGAAGAAAAAGATCGCGGGCGACCGCTAGTTGCCCCCGCTTTTCGTGGCACAGACCTAGACCAAGCCACGCTCGTTCACTTTCTGGGCTCAGAATCAGCATCAAACGGAAGAAGGCAGCGGCGTCTTCGAAGCGCTCTTGCGTCAGAAGGGAGTGCGCCCTGGAGTACAGGACCCGGGTGTCATGGGGACCTGTACCAGCTGGAGAATATTGCGTTTGCATGGTGTCAATCTTCCTTACCGAATGTTACCAACGATGGCGTTCATGCCCTCGCCGAACTTGTTCATCATGTTGGTGGCTAGCTGGATTGCGGTCTGACGCTGGGTCATCAGTTGCTGCAGGCGAATCATCTTTAGCTCGCCGTCTTTGTTTAGACCGCTGATTTTGTTGTCTAGATCCGCGAGAACCGCGTCGAACTGCTTTTCGCTAGTAACGATTCCCCCGTCCCCATCCGGGTCGTACTGCCGGATGAAGTCCCCAGCAAGTTGGTTGGCGGTCTGAACTTCCGGGCTGCCAGGAGGCAGGGAGTTTATGTATGAACTCCATTCTGCGGTTGCATTCGCATTATCCTTCGCCTGCGACTTCGCGGCCCAGGAGCGAAAATGCTGATACACCTCCTTCTTTTTCATAATCGCTTGCTGTTCATCCATGAAACCCTGGATGTCACCATCCATGTCGCCGAGTTGGGTGGAGAGATAGATCATCATCGCGTCGCCAGTAAGACCGTTGCTACTGGGGTAAGGGTTGATGCCGTTCGAGCTTGTGGATCCAAGTGGGTCAACTGACATGAGAGAAATCCTTTCTTTGGTTACTTGTGTAGATTAACAGCGGGAACCCG
>JBDKJZ010000214.1:0-8669 GCA_039796375.1 Pseudomonadota bacterium | reverse complement strand
TTGGCGTCGGCCCTCGGGGCTCCGAAGCGCCAGTTCCTCCAGTTCGCGCTTCAGGATGCCGTGAACAACAAGTGTGGTGGGACGTTCCTGGTCGAGATTCGCTGACGCCAGCGTGAGCGCCGGACCAGCGTTACTCGTCGCTGCCCGGCGCTGACGATCGTGACAGTAGGTTCAGCAGATCGCGAACCCCCGTTCGGTCGGCAGCGCTCACTAGATGCAGTTTTACTCCGGCCTCGTCTCTGAAGCGCTGCTGTAGCTCGGGGAAAGCTTCACGGACATCTGGCAGATCGGCTTTGCTGAGAGCCACGACCTCGGGTCGCTCGGCGAGCGCTGTGTCGAACTGAGCCAGCTCTTTCCTGAGCGCTTGGTAGTCGGCAACGGGATCTCGCTCAGGGTCATCGGTGATCGTGACCAGGTGCAGAAGCAGTCGGGTGCGCTCGACATGTCGCAAGAAGCGGGATCCTAGCCCGTGACCCTCGGAGGCACCGGGGATGAGCCCAGGGATGTCGGCGATAACGAAAGTGTGCCCGAGCCCCGCGGCCGTGTCCCCGATGTGCACTACGCCCAGGTGCGGCTCAAGCGTCGTAAACGGATAATCAGCGATGGTTGGGCGCGCCCGACTTACGGCGCTGATAAACGTGCTCTTCCCGACGTTGGGAAAGCCGAGCAAGCCGACGTCTGCCATGACCTTGAGCTCAAGCTTGAGCCGCCGGCTTTCCCCGGGCGTCCCTTGCTGGGCCCTCCGTGGGGCGCGGTCGACGGGCGTGACGTAGTGTTTGTTGCCCTTGCCCCCACGACCCCCCTTTGCCACGACCAGCTCTTGGCCGTCTGCGGTGATCTCCCCAAGGAGCTGCTCGGTGCCGAGGTCGCGGACGATGGTGCCCAGCGGGACACCGACTCTCAGATCTTTTCCGCCGCGGCCGTAGCAATCCATCCCCTGGCCGTTTGCGCCCGGATCGGCGCGCAGGGTGCGCTGGTGAGTGAGATCCGAGAGCGTCCCTTTGCCCTCAGCACCCACAAAAATGATGCTTCCACCGTGGCCGCCATCGCCACCTGCGGGTCCGCCTAAGGGAATAAATTTTTCACGCCGAAATGCAATCGCACCGTCACCGCCTTTGCCGGCTTCCACGATCATTTGGCACTCATCCACGAAGTGCATGCGGGCTACCTAGCACGGCGCGCCGCCCGAAAGGGGGCGGAATCGGCGGGTACGCGAAAGGAGGCGGCAACAAGCGGGCCGGGACTTGTCCAGCGCCCGGGCGCGAGCTAGACGGCCGAGGTGGCAGCAGGATCAGCGGATGAGCGGCACGAGTCGGTGCCCTCGCCCCATTCAGGGGCGCTCGACTCCTCGGCCCTCAGCGTGCCACCTCCGTCCGCGGGAGTCGCGGTGGTCGTCAACGGCAACGCGAAGAACGTTACCGAAGAGGTGATCTCGATCCTCGACCAAATCCTTCAGGGGACCGATCTCTTCGTCTCCCAGAGCATCCAGGACGCCAAAAGCATCGCCGAGCGACTCGTGGAGCGGGGCTATGGAACCGTGTTGATGGGGGGCGGAGATGGCACGTTCATGGTGATGGTGACCGAAGTGGTCCGAGCAGCCGACAGAGCCGGGCGCCCGCGGCCTCGTTTCGGATACTTGAAGCTCGGCACCGGCAACGCGCTGGCTCACGTCGTTGGGGCCACAGGTCAACGCCGGCTAGCCGCCGATATTCGCCGTCTGAAAGACGAAGCTGGAAGCCGAAAGATCGGTCTCGTTGAGGTCGACGATCTGCTCGCGCCGTTCTGCGGGTTCGGCGTGGATGCTGAGGTGTTGCGCGACTACAAGGAAGTTAAGGAAGCCCTTGGAAGAACTCCCTTGAAACGGGTCGCGGCCGGTGCGCTTAGCTACTTTGTCTCATCGCTGACCAAGACGGCTCCATCTGTCTTGTTTCGCCGGATGCCACACTGCCGGATCACCAATCTGGGCGGAGAGGCTTTCAGGCTCGGTGGACAGGGCCGCGTCGTCGGTCGCCCTATCGCCCGCGGGGAGGTGGTGTATGAAGGTCCAGCACGAATCGTTGCGGTATCGACGATCCAGTATTATGGATTCGGGCTGCGTATGTTTCCGTACGCAGAAGAACGCTCTGACCGAATGAGCCTGCGTGTGTCGACGCTCGGCCCCGCCGCGTTCGCAGCCAACCTGCGCTCGATTTGGCGCGGTGAATACCGCGACCCAAGCCACCTGCTCGACTACCTGGTGGACCATGCGCGCATCGAAATGGACCCTGCGACGCCCTTCCAGATTGGCGGGGACGTCGTGGACGACCGTCGTGAGGTAACCGTCCGCCTCAGCAACCGCCCGATTCGTCTGGTCGATTTCTACGCGCCGCCAACGGCCGCAAGGTGACGGTCCAGGTGCGGCACGGGAGACGGTGCCAAGCCTGAAGGTGCCGTGGCCCCGCCGCATTCTTGGCCACTCGCTGCCAAACTTGGCCCATCCACCGCCCGATTGATACGCATGCTCGCATGCAGCTTCCCGGTCGACTTGGCAGCACCACTCTCGGGGACTTGCTCGGGTCCTTGCACCGACAGGGGATATCGGGGGTTTTAGAGCTGACTGAATCCGGAGGAGCGCGGCACCGCATCCACCTGACGGCGGGAGTTGTCCTCGATGTCGAAACCCCTGACGCTGGGCCGAAGTTGGGCGAGCTGTTGAAGCAGGTGTGTCGCCTGGACCCGGCGCGCCGGCGCGATCTTGAGCGGTGCTGCCTCGACACAGAGGTCCCACTCGGAGCTGAGCTCCTGAACCGCGGCGTCATTAGCCACGAAGAGCTCGGTCAGGCGTTACGCTTACAAAACAAGCTGCGCCTGGACCGCTTGTTCTTGCTCAAGGACGCCGCGCTCAGTTTCCGAGTCGGGCGCCCAAGCGACAAGCCGCGTGAGCCGCTGCCCACTTTCGAGTTCTTGCCTGGACGGCCTAGGCAGCGCGACCGTGAGACCGAAGTCAGTGAGACAGACACCCAAATGAGGGCGACCGAAGCGCGGCGCGTGCAGGCGCTCGCGGTTCTGGGGCTGCCGGCCAACGCCAATCGAGAAGCGATAGCCGTGGCGTTTCGGCGGCTAGCTGCGAGCGTTCATCCGGACAGACAAGCGGGGCGTAGCTTCGCGCAGAGGGCCCTGAGTGTCCGTGAATTTGCTCGACTCTCGGCCGCCTATCATTCGCTGGTGGCCTGACGAGCGCGTGAAAGATCAGCGTGCGCCCGTCTCCTACCCCGGGCCTACTTAGCCGCGCCGAAAGCGCGAAACCGCGTGGCCGACGAAGAACGGACCCATTTGAACAATGAATTCTGAGGTCTGTCGCGTCTTCCGCATGTGTTGAACGACGTGCGACAGAGGATGCAGCTCTTTGCCGATGAGTCCGATCACGAACTCATTGTCCTTCGCATCTAGTCCGTGACAAGCGAGCCGGATGTCGTGGGCGAGATCCTGCGTGCCGTAGGCCTTGCCGATCTCACCGTGCTCGCGCAGGATACTGCCTTGTTCTTTGGGGTCCAACCGCGCGAACGCCCCCGAACGGCGGAGCGGGTACCAGACGGCCCATGGCCATGCCGGGTTCATCGCCGTCTCAATCGGGCGGTTGATCAGCCAGTATTCTAGGCTCGGCTCGTAGCCCGTTGCGTAGGTCCGCCCGATCATCGTGAAGTCCTGCTGCACCCGAAAGAACGGAGCGCCTTCGCCCCCGTCGAAGCAGGGACGCACATTCCTGACGAAGTGCGCGGGATCTTCGCTGAAGGTCAAGAGACCCATGGCGTAGGGATTGTTGACGTCTTCGTAGAGCACGGCGCCGCCGTCTATTGCGTCGAGCCGCTGCCCCAATGCGTCGAGCGACTTTCGACTCCCGAGCTTCGGATCGCAATCGAGCACCAGCAGTTGCATGAAGAGGCGGCGGTTCATGCCTTCAGCGGGGCCGGTGAAACCCTTGGTGCGTTCCCACACATCGACGGTGGTGGCTTCGTCGGGTTTGGCGTGACTGGATTCGTGGCTACTCATGGGCGGGAAAATGACTGTTATTCAGCGCGGAGTTGACCGGCGTGACGGCCATCGCCGGCCCGGTGTTCGATGCCCGCTCGATTGAGCGCAGGAAGGCGTCTTGACCCAAGGAACCTCTGATAGGGTCCGGCGCCTTGTCCGAGCCACGTCTTTCCAGCCCTCCAGCTGCCGGCACTGGCACGGCGGCAGCCTCGGAGCGAAGTCCGGGTGCTCGCTTGCCTATGAAGGTCAATCCTCTCCCCTCAGGAATGCGCGATGTCTTACCGCCGGAGGCCGAGCAGCAGTCGGAAGTCGGCCGTCGGATCCTGAGTTCGTTTGCGCTCTCCGGATATCAACGGGTGTGGTTGCCGCTGTTCGAGTACGCCAGCGTGCTGGAGCGCGGTCACGTGGCTTCCGGTGCGTTACGGTTCGTGGAGCCAGAGAGCGGGGAGGTGGTCGCTCTGCGTTCCGACATGACGCCCCAGATCGCGCGCGTCGTGGCGACCCGGTACAGCAGCGCGCCGCTTCCAGTGCGCCTCTGTTATCAGGGCTCCGTTCTACGCCGCCGCCGGGAGCGGGCGCGTAACGCCAGTCAAGTAGTACAGGCCGGGGTGGAGCTCGTGGGGCTTCCATCGACGGCAGGAGATTTCGAGGTGATTCGCGTGCTGTGTGCGGCGGTGCGCGCTGCCGGGCTGGAAAGCTTTGCGCTCGACATCGGACATGTGGAGATCGCGAGCTCATTGATCCGCCTGACGGACCCCGCCGAGCACGAAGGCTTGGTCGAGGCGCTGGCTGCGAAAGATGCAGTCGTTCTAGCGCGTCGCGCGTCGCGCTCCGGGCTCAGGGGTCGCTCGCTGGATGCGCTTGTTGCGCTCGCAGATTTGAACGGCGGCGGGGAGGTCTGGCCGGAAGCCAAGCGGAGGCTGGCCGAGACTCCGGCTGCGGCCGCAGCGAAGGAACTCGAGACGCTGTGGCTCGCCGTCGAGCGAGCGGGTCTGGCCCCTCAGCTCAGTTTGGATTTCGGTGAGACGTGGCGGTTTAACTACTACACCGGTGTGATGTTCCAGATACTGGCACATGGTCCGGGGGAGCCGATCGCTTCCGGTGGACGTTACGACAACCTCTACGAAAATTTCGGTCCGTCACGCTCGGCGGCCGGGTTCGCGCTGGATATTCACAACGCCTGCTGGGCACTCACCCAGGTGAGCCCCCGCGGAACACTCGACGTCGCCGAGGCCCGTGTGGTTGTCGGCGGCGCTGTGCCAGCAGAGGTCTTGGAGGCGTTGCGCCGCGCGAACATTGTGTGCGCCGCTGCTGAGAGTGATCTGCGCGGCTACGCTCGAGCTTGGGCCTACCCATTCGTCCTTGACGGAACTCCGCTGACAATTTCCCACGTTGATAGTGCTGCCAGCGAGACACTGGCGGTTACTCAGTCCGCCGCGGTGGCGGCGAAGGTCTTCGAATTCATCCAGAAGGTGAGTGGTTAGCGCTGCCAGCTCTGCAGGCGGGCAGGCAGAGGCCCGCGTGAGGAATTTCGGCAGTTACTGATCGCCTAGTTGTAAAAGGTAAACAATATGACCTGCGTTGTAGTAGTTGGCGCCCAATGGGGTGACGAAGGTAAAGGAAAGATTGTCGACATCTATACGGAGTTCGCGGACTTCGTAGCTCGCTATGGCGGAGGGGCAAACGCCGGTCACACCCTCGTCGTGGGCGACGAAAAGGTGGTCGTTCGGCTCCTGCCTAGCGGTATTCTTAGGGACTCGACGCGCTGCGTGCTCGGGCAGGGCATGGTGATCGATCCAGAGGTGTTGCTGGGTGAGATCGATTCGCTCGGTGCGCGTGGCCGCGAAGGTGTCGCGGAGCGACTGAGCGTGAGCGACCGGGCGCACTTGATCATGCCGTACCACATCCTGGTCGATACGCTGCGGGAGGGAGCGGCGGCGGATCAGGCAATTGGGACGACCAAGAAGGGCATCGGCCCCGCCTACGAGGACAAGGTGCGGCGCTCCGGGATTCTAGCGGGCCAGCTCAGGGACTTTGACGTCTTGTCAAAGCGGGTGGCGCTCGCCCTTGAAGGATGGCGTCCGATCATCGAACACCTGGGGGGCCAGGTCCCGAGCGTGGACAGCATCGTCGAGCCTTTGGTTCCGCTCGCCAGACGGATCGTGCCGATGTTGACGGACACCTCCAAGCTGATCGATGACGCGATACGTGCCAAGCGGCCGATTCTGCTTGAAGGGGCGCAGGGCACGCTCTTGGACGTCGACCACGGGACGTACCCATTCGTGACCTCTTCGTCTCCGGTCGCCGGAGGAGCTGCGACGGGTATCGGCATTGGACCCCACCGGATCGACACCGTGATCGGGATCACGAAAGCCTACACCACACGCGTTGGCGCCGGGCCATTCCCGACGGAACTCGATGATGCCAACGGCCGGCATTTGGCTCACGCGGGTGCAGAGTTCGGCAGCGTTACAGGTCGCGCCAGGAGAACGGGTTGGTTAGACTTGCCGGCGCTTCGCTACGCGGTGCGGGTTAACGGCATCGATGCCCTGGCGCTCACCAAGCTAGACGTACTGACCGGCATTTCGAAGATTCAAGTCTGCGTTGCGTACGACACCCCGGAGGGCAGGACGGAAGATTTCCCGATCCAATACCTCGACACGCCCGAGCGGGCGAAGCCTGTGTATCAGGAACTCCAAGGCTGGACGGAGGTCCTCTCCGGTGTGCGAGTTCTCGATGAGCTTCCGCAGGCGGCGAGGGCGTACGTGCGCTTCTTGGAAGAGGGCGCCGGTGTGCCGCTCTATCTGCTCAGCGTCGGGCCGCGGCGCTCGGAGACGATAGTGTTGCAGAATCCGTTTATCGGGCGTGCGGCAACCCCCTAGCGGAGCACCTTTTGCGCCACTCGGGCGCCGTTCACGGGCGCCCGCGTTAGCCTGACCAACTGAGCTGCGCAGCGGAGGTGGAGAGTGAGTCGTAGCCGGCTCTCGGCGGGCGCGTTAGACTACGCGGGTGATGACCGGACTAGTTCTTCTGCTGCAACCGCTTCTGCTCGCGCTGGCGACTGAGGCGCCGAGCGAAGTGCGAACCGCCGCCGAGCTCAGTCCTCGACCGTTCATCTGTAACACCCATCGTAGGGATCCTTGGCTGCAAAGCCGCGTGGACACGGTCCAGTTCTGCCGAGCGCTGGCGCGCGGATACATCGCCCTGCGCGAAGACCCCGCGCGAGCTAAGGCGCATGCGTCGGACGCAGCGCAGCACCGAGCGTCTGCCGCCTCCGAAGTCCTCAAAGCGAGGGCGGCGCTCAGCTTGGGGGAGGTCTCCATCGCGCACAATTCATTCGCGCGCGCGGCGGAAATCGGCCCGGAGAGCCTGAAGGGGGTAGTGACGCTTCATGATCGCGCCGTGGCAGCGAGCCTCGCTGGGCACGCGGAACTAGCCCAGAAGCTCTTTCGCGAGCTCGGGCCACAGGTCTCGGTGTTGCCCGAGGAGCGCAGGGCCCGTGCGCAGGTGGAAGCGGCGATGGCCCTGTTCGGTGGGCTCGCGCGGAACGGTGACGCGCGAATCTACCTGGGTCAAGTTCCAGCGGACTCGGGGTACAGGGCTACGGTACCCTGGGTGAAGTTGAGCCTGGTCCTGTTCGGTGCAGAGGCAGCACAGGAGCTGATTGATGTCGATCCACTGGCCGTTGCGAGTGGACTCGCCGATCTGCGTGACTTAACCGCGCCGCGTGTAACACAAGACGACGCGCTCGCGCTGCTCGCTGTCGCGCATGAACTTTCCGATTCAGGCCAAGCGCTGGACCTGTGGGGACGGTACCTCAGGCTGGCTCCACAAGGCGCGTTCCGCGATCGGGCCTTGAAGTTTGTAGGAGCCAGCAGTAGCGGAAAAGCTCGAGGCAGCGGGCAGTGACGTGGTTTTGTAAGCGCAGGCGGGGGTGGGCTGTCGGGCTTCATGGAGCACTGGTTCTGGCCTTGGTCGGAAGTTCGCCTTCGGTTGCGGCAGAGCCCAGCCTGTGGGATCTCGCTCGGAGCCCGGAGAGTGGACTTGCCGAAACTCTGCTCCGGCGCGCCGACCGCTCTCGAGTCCCGCTTGAGCCCGAATACTCAGGCCAAGCGCTGCAGCAGAAGCTGAATGAACGATCAGCGTTAATGATTCAGTTGGCTCGGGGCGAAGAGCTTGGCGATCCGCGACTTCGCTACTTGCTCGGTGAGTGCCTGGTCCATGCTGGCGGCTCGTACCACGCTGCAGGGCGGCGGGTGCTGCTGCGCGCGCTTAGCGAGTCACCGCTGAGTCCCGGTGCGGCGACCGCGTGGCAAGATGTGGCGCTCGCTTCAGGCTGGCTCGGCGATCACGAAGCTGCGCGAGCCGCCTATGCACGCGCCCTGGAGATCGAGGCCGAGCCGGAAGTCCGCTCAGTACTCTATCTCAATCGGGCTGAGTCGAGCATGGCGTTGGGTCGCTTGGAAGCTGCGATCTCTGACTATCGCACCGCCGCGTTCGAGACGAGCGCTCTGGAGACGCGCTCTCTGGCGCAGTGGGGGCTCGCCGTCGCGCTCGATCGTCAATTGGACTTTCCAGGCGCTCGCGCCTGGGTGATCGCCGCGAGCCGAGGCCGCTTCGGTCCAGCCGGGACCCAGCTCGCAGTGGATCTGGACCAC
>JBDKJZ010000213.1:0-8679 GCA_039796375.1 Pseudomonadota bacterium | reverse complement strand
CACGCACCGGCCCCGTCGCAAGCTTCTTCGCCGTTACACGCGTTGAAATCTCCGCAGGACGTCCCCGCCGACACCGCCGTGTGAATTACCCCCGCGAGCGGATTGCAGCTGTCCGCCGTGCACGGATTACCGTCGTCTACCACCAACGCTACGCCGGCAGCACACGCACCGGCTCCGTCGCAAGCTTCTTCGCCGTTACACACGTCCGTGTCTCCGCAGGCCGTTCCGGCTGAGACCGCGGTGTGAATCACCCCTGCTAGTGGATCACAGCTGTCCGCCGTGCACGGATTACCGTCGTCAGCCACCGACGCTACGCCCGCATCACACGCACCGGTGCCGTCGCAGCTGTCCCCCAAAGTACACGCGTTTCCGTCTTCACAGCCAGTCCCAGCGGGAGCGGGCTCACACGTCTCAAATTGTTGACCTGCGACACACTGAACCTGACCGGCACCCCCACAGACTCCAAGTCCGCAGTCCGATGACCGAACCACGAAGTCTTCATCGATCTCACCGTCGCAGTCGTCGTCACGACCATTACAATCGCTGTCGTCGACCCCACTGCCGGCAGGAACACAGACGTCCACGACGATACAGCTGCCGTAGCCTCCGCTTGCTAGCTCATCACATTGAGGCGCACCGACGCTGCAGCCTTCATCCACGCCGATACCGGCCATCGTATCGGCACAAGTGGTGCAGGTGCTCAAGCCGCCGTTATCGCGACAGATTGCAGCGCCCAACGCACAGCCCGAGTCAGTGCCGCCTGAGACGTCGTCCACGCAGGCGCTGCAGACGTTGCGGTCGCAGAACATGGTGGCACATTCGCCGTTCATCCCGCACGCCCCGCCGAGACTCCACAGGCAGCTGTTTGAGCACTCGTTGTCGTTGTCGTTGTCGCCGTCGTCACAAACTTCCATGCCCGTGACGTACCCGTCCACGCAAACCTCTAACCAGTCGCCTGTGCCATTCCGATCGGCATCTTGGGCAGCGGTTAGGTTGTTCAGGTTGACCGTGTTCCCCCCGCCCATACAACCGCCGCCGCTAGGGCAGTTGCCGTCAAATTGGTCGTCGATTCCGTCGGAATCGTGGTCGTGGCCAATCGCGATGAGGTTCTGCGTCCCGTCGCCGTCCGTGTCGAAGGCTTCGAGGCCGTCGAGCAGGCCGTCGCCGTCCGAGTCGGTACCCAAGAAGTCCGGCGCGCCGGTGCTGTCAGTGTTGAGCTGGACCGTCGGGTAGTCATCAAGCAGGCCATCGCCGTTGGCGTCGATGAACCCCAAGACTTGACCGCTCGGGTCCGTATCCAGGCCGACCTCCTGGGCGTCGGGAAGACCATCGCCGTCACTGTCCAGGTCGAGGTAGTCAGGGGGGCCGCTGTTATCGGTGTTTGGCGGAGTGATTGGACTGCCAGCGAGGGTGTCGTCCACGCCGTTGCCGTTGGCGTCTGAAAAACCCGCGAGTACGCCGTTGCCCCCGTCAATTGCTCCCGCCTCGACGACATCGGGGATGCCGTCGTTGTCGCTGTCCTTGTCCTGGTGGTTTGCGATGCCGTCGCGGTCTGCGTCCGTATCGGTTTCGACTGAAGTCAGCAAACCGTCGTTGTCGTCATCGGCGTCCGAGAAGTTGGGCACGCCGTCGCCATCCGTATCGGTGGCGCCCTCTGCCAAGTCCGGGATGCCATCCAAGTCGCTGTCCGTCGGGAATGATGAGCTGATCAGGGTGGCTGTCCCTGCGCCGCCAGCGGTAGCTCCGTAGCTCGGTCCCGCGAAGTCACCCTTGTCCGTCTGTGTTCCGGGCGCGCCGCCAGTAACAACCCGAGCGCAGACCGCCGTCTGGCTCTGAAACAACACGTATCCGCCGCCGCCACCGCCGCCGGGTCCGTGGTCCTGGAAGTTTACTGAGCCGCCGATGCCGCCATTCGCTGAGGCCGTGGTACAAGCGAGCCCATCCGCGGAGCGGACTACGACGCTACCGCCCGCGCCCGCAGCGCCTGCCGCGTCATTGCCCTTGCCCGTCGACGGCTTACCATTTGCGCCATCGGCCAAGAATTTGCCTGTTCCTGTGACGCTGCCCGCGCGAACAAAGATAACGCCGCCACCCGCCGCGCCGGTTCCGCCGATGTTGTTGTTCTGTTGTCCGGCACCGCCGCCTCCACCCAAGATCATGCGCTGTTCTGCGTTGTAGGTTAAGCCTACGCCGCCGAAGCCACCCACGTCACGACCCGTGCCTTTGCCGGGAATAGCGGGGTCCGGATCGACACGCCAAGTGCGACCGCCCTTTCCGCCGGCACCCGCGTGTCCGCCACCGCCGCCGCCGGAGTTGTGGCAAACGCCGCCACCGCCCCCATTAACGACGTTGCTCCGCGCCCGGGCGTTATTGTTGTAACGGGAGGAAACGATGCCCTCCCCTTTTTGAGCCACTTTGGCTAACTCCGCCGCCGAATTAGAAACTGGATTCAGCATGCTGCAGCCGGTGATTGCCGAATTCCCCTTTTGAATTCCCCCGCGAAAACCGGCGCCAATCACATCGATGGCTCCGTTGTTGGCTAACACACCGTTCACCAGAAAGACGGCGATGCCGCCGATATCGCCGTTCCACGGGGTCGCGACGATGCGCCCCGTCGCGGCGATTGTGACGCTAGCGTACTCAGGGACCCGCACGACCTGCGAGGATGCAGCGCTAAATGCCTGGGTCAGCGGGTCGAGCAACACGATCCTGTCGGTGCTGTTGTTCTTGCTGACGACACGCGTAAATTCGAAGCGGCCAACGTTGCTGGCGGCGATGTTCACCGTGTTTCGTTCCGTGGGGGTGCCTGGATCTGCAAGGCCAGCCGCTTGCCACAGCAGAACCAAGTCTCCCGTTTGGAATGCGGCGGCATCGTCCACGATGATGTCGGCTGCGGCGACGGCAACGTCCGCCGCAAGGCCCGTGTAACTGTTCACTGTAACCGACTGCCCAACGGCAACGGTTAACGCCCCACTGTGACCGTCGCCGGTAGAGAAATAGTCAGGACCGGCAAGCGCCTGACGCATCGGCAAGACCGCAACGAGCGCGACACAAAACACCCATTGGACAAAGTTTCTAAGCACAGCGAAGCATCCTCTCCGACCACGATATTACCCGTCGATGCGTGGACGACGCATCGTCCATGACGCCCCTGGCACCCCCGGGGAGCTAGACCATATAGCAATCCCGGCAAGCGACAAAGTCGTATCTCGCTCGTAGCGCAACTAACGTTCAAATGTCGTCTCACACTTCTTAACTTGCTGTTTCACCACCAATACCAGCGACCCGGTAGCCTGCCGCCGCCTCGGCAAACCGCCAAAAAGCGGGTCTTCCGGAGCTATCAAGCAAGCGCGTCTAGTCTTCTTGCCAGGTTTTCCCGTTGACTTTCCGCTTGATTCGCTCAGACGCGCAATCGAAAGGATTGTTCGGTGCCAGGTTGAAAAACTCCTCTTAGCGTCGGTGGAGGCGGTGAAACACCAGCGCCTGGACCAGGCACCAGCGGCGGGGACGGTGAGGGCGGACCGTCTGCTTCAAGGGGCGACGGGTTCGCGACGGCGTCGGCACGGGCGGGAACCTTCCATGGCTGAACAAACGCATGCCCGGGGGACAGCGCAGGGGGGCAACGCTGCCCGGGCACAGGGGGGCGGCGGCGGCGAACTCGCGCGGCAAGATCTGGGGGAATTGGGTGACCAAAATATTCGCAGCAGGGAAATCATCGCTATTCCGGGAATGCGCAACACGGAGAGCCCCCCAACACCTTTCGTTGTAAGAAGACATCGTTTGCCGCTGCGAACCCGAAGGGAAACGACGCGCAGGGCGCGAAGCGACGCGCAAAAGGCGTGCCTCGCCTCGACCCAAAAGAAGGGTAGCGCGAGCGCGCAGGGTGAGAAGCGGCACGTTGACGCTTTCGAAATCGTGCACTACACGCTGTGCGATGAGCGACCCCGTATTCGACTGCCTTACGTGCGGGGCCTGTTGTTTTCAGCGTCCCGGCACCATCTTGGTGACGGCAGACGACTTGGTGCGTTTTCGCAATCGTGGGCGCGAGGACATCCTCGCAAAGCTGGAGCCGGGGCACTTTGGACAGTACGCGTTCATGATGAGTGAACAAGGCGCGTGCGTGCATCATGGCCGCCCCGGGGAGCCGCATGCCTGCCAAATCTATGAAGACCGCAGCGAAACATGTCGAGACTTTGAAGCGGGTAGCCAGCAGTGTCGCGAGTTCCGTCGCGATCGCGGCGTCGATCCTCGCTAGGGACCAGCCCCGTTACACCCAATGCACAGAGACGATGCTTTGCTCACCGGGTACGCCGAGTCGCAAGGGGAACCCGTAGTGCCCCGTTCCGCGGTGAATGTACATACGGTTCCTGCCCAACCCCCAAAACCCGTGGTCCGGGATCTTGGCCACTGCGCGTGCGACAGTCCAACTTCCACCGAAGCTGACTAGCCCCACTTGCCCTCCGTGCGTGTGACCCGACAACACGAGATCTGCGGCGTCGGGAGGCAAGTGCTTGAACGCGCCTGGGTCGTGGAGCAGCACTAGTTGCAGCACGTTCGGTTTTCTGGGGTACGCTTCGAAGAGTTCGCGACTGCGTTCGGCGCGCCGCTGAAAGTGAAAGTCGTAGCCCACGACTTGCACGAGACCGGCTGGGGTTTCGACCGTCACGGCCGCATCTACCAAAAGTGTCGCGTGCACCTGCTTCAACGCGCTCTGGACGGTGCTCAGCGCTTCGTGATCATGGTTCCCTAAACACGCGAAGACGCGACCTTCGAGCTTGGCCAACGGGGAGAGCCCCTCCGCTAGCCATTCTGGATCGCGGTGAGATTCCATGGTGAGGAAATCTCCGGTCAGGAACACCAAGTCGGGTTGCTCCGCGACAATCCGCTGACTGATGCGCTTCAGGCGCCCGATTGACATGAATGGTCCGAGGTGGGGATCGGTAATCTGAGCTATCCGAATCACTCGCCGAGGGTCGACAGGCCTGCCCTCAGTGACCCGCTCGACCCCCTGAATCATCCCGACGTCGCCGACCGTGATATCGCGATACTCAAGTCGAGACGTCAGTGACTGGCTCATGCCTAGCGCCCCAAGGGCATAGGGCACCCAGACTCCCCAAGGCGAAAACCCGAACGCCGCGACGACGGCCCAAGGCAGCGCTAGCAGCGTCGCCGCGGCCATGTACTGCGCAGGCCAGCTGAAAAGGATCCGGTACCACGTGGGACGCAACGTGGCGCGAATCAGCGCCAGCGAATCAGCGAACAGCACGAAATGAAAACCCAGCGCCACCGGCGTGAGCACGCCAAAGTGCGGCAACAGCGCGAGAAATATCAGCGTGTGGACTCCCAAGGTGACGCCTCGGAAGATGGCGTAAGCGCGCGAGCGCAGGGTCGCGCCGAGGACCACTACGACACCCCAAGCGGCCCACGAAGCGAGCGCCCAATTCGACATGCAACCCTAGCTAGCACGCCACTCACCGCACTAGTATCCTCAGAATGCTCGACCTATCGCTGAGCGAACGCGTCGTTCACTGCGAAGACGCCCGTCCCTGGCTGAGAAAACACGCGCCGCTCGCTGATTGCTCCATCATCACGTCACTCCCCGATGTCTCGGGCATGGGCGGGATGCCCCTAGCTGAGTGGCGCACCTGGTTTGTTGATGCGGCTCAAGAGACGCTCACAGCGACGGCGCCAGGCGGGGTCACGATCTTCTACCAAACGGACATCAAGGTTCAGGGGACCTGGGTCGACAAGAGCTACTTGTGCCAGACAGCTGCCGAGCGCGCGGGCATACCGCTGCTTTGGCACAAGATCGTCTGTCGCCGCCCCGCGGGACAGCCAGTGTTCGGCCGACCCGGGTATTCGCACCTGCTGTGTTTTTCAGCGGGCGTTCGCGACGCCGCTGAGCCAGCCTCGCCGGACGTGCTTCCTCAAACGGGCAAGATGACCTGGTCGCAGGCGATGGGCCTCGACGCTTGCTTTCAGGCTTGCCGCTATGTGGTGTCGCACACCCAGACGCGCACCATCGTCGATCCGTTTTGTGGGTATGGCACCGTCCTCGCGGTCGCCAACAAGCTCGGGTTGAAGGCGATTGGGGTCGAGCTCACACGAAAACGGGCCCAGAGGGCCCGTAATCTTCAAGTCTAGAGTTACTGCTGAGTCGCGACCACGTCCTTGCCGATCCAGCGATCGCGGCGGCTGAAGGCGTGTTCACCTGTCTCGTCATTGCTGACTGTCCACTTATCGTTCTTGATGTTCTTGGTCATAGTGATCATGAACACCGTGGAGCTGCCTTGTCCGCCAATCAGCACGGACCAGCCGAGGAACATCATCCACATACGGAACCAGCGCTCTCCGTACTTCTTGACGATCGCGGCTTCGTTGCTCTTCCAGTTGTCGTACCACTTCTTGATCGTCACACCGTAGTGCACGCCGCAGTTCTCGACGCGGTGGACTTCAAACCCGGCGCGCTCCGCGTGGGAGACCACGAAGCCCAAGGGACAGCTAGCGTCGGCCCCGGGGAAGATGTACTTCGCCATAAATAGTCCCCAGACCAGGTCTTCGAAATGCCATGGGCGGCGCAGACCCGCGATCTGCAGGTAGAAGATGCCGTCATCCTTCAGCATGTTCTTCACCTGGAGCAAGAACGCCTGGAAGTTCTTGATGCCGACGTGCTCGGCCATCTCGAGGCAGGTGATCTTGTCCCACTTCTGAGAGGGTAGGTTGCGGTAGTCGTCGACGAGGACCTTGACGCGATCGCTCACGCCGGCTTTGCGCGCACGCTCATTGGCCCAATCCGCCTGCTCTTGAGCTAGCGTAATCCCCGTACTCACGGTGCCGCGCTCTTTAGCTGCGTAGGTCACCAGCGGCCCCCAGCCACAGCCGATATCCAGGTGCTTGTCGCCAGGCTTCATCTGGACGTAGTCACAAACGGTCTTGAGCTTCCGCTCCTGCGCGACCTCCAGACTCTCCTCAGGATCGTGGAAGATGCCGCTCGTGTAGGTCATCGATTCCCCCAAGAACCAATTGTAAAAGTCGTTGCCGCGATTGTAGACGTGCGCGATGTCGCCTTGGTCAGCCTTGATAGTGTGACTGACGTTCTGTCCAAGGAACTCGCCGACGTAGAACTTCAAGTCTCCCCAAGTGAACGCAAACCGAAACAGCCGGTTGCGCCGAAGCAACGTCTCGTAAACATCGCCCTTGAAGTTCAACTTCTCAGCCATGTAGGCCTCGTAGAGGATCTCCATCGGGATCCGCTTTCCGGTCCAGCGCGCCGTGTCCCGAGCGTCTTTCCACTCAACGTGCTTGGCCCAGTCTTCAGTGGTCTCTTCAGGGGTCGCCGCCCACGAAGACATCACAAGCCAAAGTATTGGGATCCCTAGCAGCAGGATTGGGAGCGCGACTAAGGTGGCTGCGCCGGCCCACCACAAGCCGGTGAGGAGCCAAACGGCGCCCGCGATCGCCGTCGGAAAGAGCAGCACGAAGAACGCGTTCTGCTCCAACAGCCAGAAGATGATCGGCAGCGCCATGGAGCGGCCCTGTTCGTTGTGTCTGGAAGCAGGCACGCCTGCGCGTGGCTCGGCGGGCGACGCAGAGGGGATCTCGATCGTGGAGTTGCTCATGAAGAATTCGCCTACATTTCTGTGGAGTTGGGTCTAGGAGTTCCGCTTTGTCTAAGCCGGGCGTCAACCCTGGGACCAGAGCGGACGGCCCCGTGGCCTACACCGATCGCGTGTGGAAACCACGCGGGATCGCAGCGCCGGGTGGCGGCGCGGCGCCCGGCCCTCACCGAGCGCTGAGGCTACCCACCGAAAGCCGCCGAGTTCACGAGGATTTACGAGGACTTCTATTGCCCACCGCTCAGCCGACCCGCCAGTGCTTAATGAATAACCAAGGTCCGGAAGAGCACGAGCACAACACGGCATCCTCCCCTACTCTCCCGCGCCACGGCAATGAGCGAAACCAGCGCACAACTGAACTTCGAGGTCCTGCCTCAGCCCGATGACACCACCTGCGGCCCGACCTGCCTCCACTCGGTCTACCGCTACTTCGGCCACGACATCTCGCTTGAGGACGTCATTTCGGAAATCGCCCATCTGCCTGAGGGGGGAACGCTCGCGGTGACTCTCGCTTGCCACGCCCTGAGCCGAGGCTTTCGCGCGACGATTTACACCTACAACTTGCAGCTCTTCGATCCCACCTGGTTTGTGGATGGGGCGCTCTCTTCAGAGCGAGACATCCCCGAGCGACTGAGGGAACAAAAGAAGGTCAAACGCGGCCTGAAGTTCGCGCTTGCCACCGACGCCTATCTAGAGTTCCTGACCTTGGGAGGCGTTCTGCGCTACGAGGAGCTCAACGGGAGCCTGCTGAGAAAACAGTTGAACAAGAACCTGCCCATCCTGACTGGACTCAGCTCAACCCACCTTTACGCCTGCGCAAGAGAGCGGGACGACGAGTACGATGATGTCGGAGGCAAACCTCAGGGACACTTCGTCGTGTTGAGCGGCTACGACCGCGAGAAACGTGAGGTGCAGATCGCAGATCCACTCCACGACAACCCGCGCTACGACGGCCAGTACTATCGGGTACACATGGATCGACTGATTGCCTCAATACTGCTCGGAATTCTTACCTATGATGCGAACTTGCTTGTGATTGAACCGCGCACCAAGCGGTGAGGAG
>JBDKJZ010000212.1:0-8721 GCA_039796375.1 Pseudomonadota bacterium | reverse complement strand
TTCGAACTGCCCCGGCACCTCATCAAGCGACTGATAAGGCGTATGTCCTTTGCTGCGTACGACCTCGCGACTGTCATCAGCGTATTCCAATCCTGATGTTTCACACCCGAGTTCCCTAGCAAAGTCGAGTAGTTCACCCGTATTGCAGCCGACGTCCAGTAGACGCACTTCATCTTTGAACACCGCGGACATTGCTTGCACAACCTCCGAAGTCTTCAGCTGACCAAATGGGACTCTTGACCAACGAACGCCGGCTCTTGACGTCGAGTACAAGGCTTTGGACGTCGCCTCCGGTATAACATTTTGAACGAATCCTGAAGAGCATTCGCTGCACGCCCAGATTTCGGGCTGATGACTCAGCTTGATCTCTTGGGAAGAGAAATGGACTCTTCCCCCGTAGTCAGCACGACCTAACTTGCAAACCCGCGTTGATTGACACAGCGGACAGCCATTCCATCTGAAACTATTGTCGACGGGCGTGACGGTCATTGCTCGTGCGTATCTTGGTCAAAGCCGACTCATCTCGAACACTCTTCGCGGATACCCGGGGCGGAGCATAGCGACACTTGGGTTCGGCGCGGGCCTTTCGCTCGAGCCTCGCTGATGGCCCCAAGCGGGACGCGGCTCCTAGCCGTTCGAGCCTACAACGGACACACTCTGCGTGGAACTCCTCCGCCGCCATGGCGGAAATGAGTAACAAGGTGGGCCTGGCTGTTCTGTGGTTTTCAGTGGACTGCATGGACGGAACGCAGCGAACGCCCGCTGAATCCTAGCGAAGGCACCCGTGCGTGACCAGGAGCTTCTTCTCGGTACGGAGTGACCTGCTACGGGGACCCTAATTGGGGGGCGCTATTGTCGTGGGGGAGCAGGAGAAAATCGCCGCGTGCGATGGGCCTAGCATCCTTCGGCTAAGGGCAGCCGCTCGCAGCGGCGCTCTTCTGGATGGTCGCTGGGATGAGATAGCGAGCAGGGCCACGGCTCGTCGTTCATCGTTGCCAGTGAGATTGTCGTCGCGACCTCGACGCTTCTTCAACAGCGCGGCGCTCTCAATGGACTGAACGTGTTCGCATAGCTGACTCTGGAAGGCCGCGTAGCAGGCGTTCACGAACTCGGCCTTGTTGGCGCTTGGCGCATTGGGCGGCAGGTCCCAGCAGCAGGCGTGTAGGTGGCTGAATGCACCCGCGACGAGATCGGCATCCGCCTCTAAGGGCGGGCTCACCCTTCGGGACCAGGTCGGTCCGTCGCGAGGCGTCGCTCAGAGTAGGTGCAAACCGCGTCACCCCAGGGTCACCCCCGGCCAGGAGCGCCAGAGGCTGCACATCCGAACACCGAGACCCTTAAGGGAGCACTCAAATGTCAGTTCTTGGGCAGGGTCGTGCAAAATCGGACCGATTGGCGTAGACTCTGAGTCCCTCGCCCCGGGATATTATTGAGCCAGCCTCCCGCGCTGGAGCAACAGTCCCCCCGATGCAGCTCGCTGTGATGTCTCCTCCTTCGCCTCCCGGTCCTGCAGCCCAACCTCCCCGTCTTGAGGTGATCGCCGGTCAAGGGGCGCTGGGCGTCCAGACGCGATGGGAGCACGACGACGCGGCCCTGGTTGCTCGGCTGAGGGCGGGCGAGCCCGAGGCCTCTCGGCAGGTTTGGGACCGATACTACGGGTTGGTCAGGGGGCTACTGCGTCGTTATTTCGGTCCACGTCATGACGTGGAAGATCACGTCCAGGAAGTATTCCTACGACTGTTTCGGAAGCTGGGTGCGCTGAGGGACGGGAGTGCCCTGCGCAGCTACATCGTCGGCATCACCATGCGCGTCATACGGTCAGAGATGCGGAAACATGCGATTCGAAGTCGGCTGTGGGGGGACTACGCCCAACGCGTCGGTTACGAGCAGCTCGTCCTTCAGGGGGCTGCTGAAGAAGAGGTTCATCGCCTGGCTACGATCCTCGACCGCGTCAGTGACAAGGCGCGATTCGTATTTCTCATGCGCTACGTAGAAGAACTCAGCCTTCCCGAGATCGCGGAGTCTCTGCGCGTATCGCTAGCGACCGCCAAGCGCCGCGTAAGGAGCGCAACCGACGTCGTCTTGACTCAGGCCAAGTCGGATCCGGTGCTTGAGAGGTATCTGTTCGATGCGCAGCTGGGTGAAGTGGATGATGATGAGTCCGGTGGGACTGCGGGGACCCTGGTGCGGACCCGTAGTCACGTCGAGCTGGCGGTACCCTTAGAACAAGCCGCAAAGCAGGGACTGAGCAACCCGGGTTTTGGCGGCGCCAATGCCGTTGGGTTCCCGTCACAGTCGGGCGAGCTCCCCCGCGTTCCAGGGAACAACAAATCCGATGAGTGACTTTCCTCGGCCCCCAGAGTCGCGGTTGATGCGGATCGGGCGCGGCTTGCGCGGAGCTCTCGATGACGGGGCTTCCGACGAGGTGAAGAACGCGGCGTTCGAGCGCTTTCAGGGCGCGCTACAGCAGGACCGGCGCCGTCAGCTGATAACCCGGCAAGGTCTGGCCGCAGGTCTGGTTGCGGCGTTGTTGCTGGTTGGCGGTGCGGCGCTTTGGCCCGATCCTACGCTCACCTTCACGGCGTCCGCTGAGGCGCCCGGGGGCTACCTCCGCGTCGATAGGCATCAACCCGCAGCCATTGTTGATTTCTCAGACGGAACACGGCTGCAGCTCCACCCGGAGTCCCAGGCCCGAATTGCGGAGGTCACTGCCAAAGGTGCGCGCTTGGCGCTTGAGGGCGGAAGCGTGCACCTGAAAGTGTCGCCGCGACCGGGAGCGTCGTGGTCCGTCGAGGCCGGGCCCTACCGGATCCTGGTCACAGGCACGGAGTTCGACGTGAAGTGGCGTGCGAGCGATGACCGCTTGGAGGTCGAACTCCAGGAGGGCTCGGTTCGGGTGGAGGGACCGCTGACGAGTAACGGGATCCGCGTTTCCGCCGGTGAACGACTGACCGCTGACCTGCGGACTTCGGAGCTTCGATTGAGAAGTCGGGCTAATCCGGGCGCCGCTTCCGGGCAAGTTGCACTCGGCGCGTTGGTAGCGAGCGCAGCTCCGCCTGTTGACCAAGCTCCTGCGCGAGCTGAAAGCGCGGGGCCTCCAGCGGAGACCGTCGCCGAGGCGGCGACCCGCTTCACGGGGCCTGACGATAAGAATGAGGTCAAACGCTCAGTCGCGTCCTCGCCCGGCGAGTGGGCCCGGCTCATGGGCAAATCCCAGTACAGGGCGATCGTCAGCGACGCCCAAGAGGGCGGGCTGGAGGTGGTGCTTTCTTCAGTAACCGCCAACGACCTGGGGATTCTCGCGGACGCAGCGCGTTATTCTGGCCAAGCCGGAGTGGCGAAGCAGGCTCTCCTCGCCGTTCGGAATCGTTTTCCGGGACAAAAACAAGCGCTGTCCGCTGCCTTTATTCTCGGACGTCTGGCGGAGGATCAACTTCGGGACATGAGCGGGGCCTTGACCTGGTACACGGTTTACATGCAGGAGTCCCCGTCCGGCGCGTTTGCTTCCGAGGCCCTAGGGCGTAAGATGGGTGTTGTTCACGAGACCCGGGGTCGCGTGGCGGCAGAATCGCTTGCAGAATCGTACCTCCAGCGCTACCCCACCGGACCCTACGCGACCAGCGCTCAAAGAATACTCAGTCAATGACGCGCCTCGCCCTCGTCCTGCTTCTGTTGGTACTCGCCGCTGAAGTCAGGGCAGAGGGCGCGAAGAAGAAGGTCTTGGTCGTCACTCCGAGCGCTGCATCTAAGCAAGACGAGGCCACCGCCCAGCGTTTGAACGCGGAACTCACCGCCTCGGGATTCGAGGTTCAGCTTAGGACCTTCGCCGGCGGAAGTTTGCGAGAAATGCTCGATGCCGCTGCTGTGGATCCAGACGCTGCTGCGACGGTCACGTTGGCTAGCCGGACCGCTAAGCGCGCGACCGGCGAGCTGAGCGTGGACGTGTGGATTGCGGATCGGTCCGGCGGCAAGACCGTCGGCAGACGCGTCGATGGCTCCACGCCAGAACAACTCAGCGTGCGAGTCGCCGAAGCGCTGAGAGCGGGCTTGATCGACGTCACCGCGGCGGACGAACCCGAGCTGCTCCCCGTTCGAGAACGTGTGATTGCGACGACGCTGGTACCTGGTCCGAGCCAGGAGTCCTCGTTGCCGCCCACAGGGGACCTGAGGATCAGCAGCGGGGGCGCGTTGATGATCGGGGGCGACAGCCTGAGTTCCGCAGTGGGGCCGCACTTCAGGGTGTCCACTCGCGTGTTTCCCGACCTGTGGCTTGGGGTGCAGCTGGTAGCGCCGCTCTGGGGAGCAGAACAGCAGGACACCTTAGTCAGCCAGGCCATGTTCAACGGTGAACTCACCTGGCTGACGTCGTTCGCCGATAGGCTACGCCTGAGTCCCACCGTCGGCGCGGGCTGGTACTGGCTTGGCCGTAAGCGTGAGGGGGCGGTCGGGCCGGACAACGACTACGCGCTGTTGACTAGCTTGGGCGTCGGCGTCGCCCTAAACCTCAGTGACACCGCCTACGTGCTCTGGGACGTGCAGAGCCTACTCTTCGTTCCCCGTGTTGTCGTCGAATTGGGAAACCGCGGAGAGGCGCGCCCGGGGCTCCCAGCATTCATCAGCACGCTCGGGCTGAACGTTCACCTCTAGCTTCGTGCGTTCAGCCACGCTGGAGATGCACCTTTGGGGCCAAATGAGACGCTGACTCTCGCTGATGATCGCTCGGCGAGAATCTGGTAGAGAGTGACGCTCGCTTTGAAACTCTGCCCCGATGAAGACCTCCCTCAGCGCCCTCCTTGCCGTCCCGCTCTTCTGGAGCTGCGCATCGATCATCGGAGCCGACTTCGAAGACAAGGGCATTGCCCCTCGAGCCTCGAATTCTGGGATTTTGGCCCCCGTCCCAACGGGGACAGTAGCGCCATCCGCTGAGCCATCCGCTGAGCCATCCGCTGAGCCATCCGCTGAGCCATCCGCTGAGCCGTCAGTTGGACCACCCCTATTTTGCGCACCCGGTGCCGCGCGTTGTGAGGGGAGGAACATTCAGGTGTGCAACACCACTGGTGACAAATGGCAACCGCTGAAGCAATGCGATGCCGCTTCCCTTTGTACCGCGAAGGTCCCACCTGCGTGTCAGGACGCGCCGCCCTGTGTGGAGGGGCAGCGGCGCTGTCGGGGGGCTGAATTCCAGACTTGTGACTCGACCACCTCGAAGTTCAAGACCCTGGTGACGTGCCCTTCCGAGGCTCTGTGCTCGACCCAAGGGGACAGCTGCGCCAACGCGCCATGCGGTGATGGCGAAGTGCGCTGCAGTGGGCACGAACTCCAAACCTGCACCAGCGGAGCCTGGGCTCTCACGGTGGCGTGCACCCCTGATCAGTTCTGCTCGCCAGACTTGAAGGGCTGCGAGGCTTGCGGCGAAGGAGCCTGCCTAGGGATTCACCACTACACGTGCGCACTCGACACCAAGCTGTGGAGTCTCACTAGCACCTGCGGGCCCCTCAGTGAGTGCACGCCGGACGGGTGCGCTGGACCGCCAAGCTGTGACGCTGGGCAGCCCTGCCCCTAACCGGAGCCCGTTGGGTGGCAGATCCATGAGCTCTTCCGACGAGCAGGACAACGAAGCACGATTAATAGATAAGCTGCGTCACATCGAGGCTTTGTTTTCGGGGGCAACGACCGCGGGGGAACGGATCGCCGCCGATGAAGCGCGCAAGCGGATCCGGGCGCGACTGAAACAGGTGGCCAAGACCGATCCGCCGGTCGAGTATCGATTCAAGCTCGTAGATACTTGGTCCCGGCAGGTCTTCCTCGCGCTCCTTCGGCGCTACGAGATCATGCCCTTTAGGTATCCGAGGCAGCGTCGGACTACCGTGATGGCCAACGTCTCGCGCAGTTTTGTGGAGGACATCCTTTGGCCCGAATTCGAACAACTATCGCGCACCTTGCGAGAGCATCTAGAAGCCACAACAGCGCGCGTTGTGAGCGAAGCACTCCACACGGACACCTCAGAAGCCGTGGAGGTACCGGCTCCGCAGCTGCCGAATAAACGCTAACTTGACCCCGCTCCTCCAGTCGGGGCTGCGTCTGCGAACTCGGGGGCCGTCGACGGCCAGTAGCGGCGATCGCCCAGGATTCGGGCGGGGACCCCGCCGACCACCGCGTACTCAGGGACATCCGCCGTGACGACCGCACCCATCGCCACGAGCGCGTGGTTCCCGATCACCACGCCGTCCGTGATGCCCGCTCCGGCAGCGATCCACACGTCCTCGCCGATCACAATCCCGCGGGAGCGCACCGGTTGATCCTTGACCCGCTCGTCCGGTGCGAATCCGTGATCAAACGCGAAGAGCTTGGCGTGAGCCGCGATACGGGTGCCGCTACCCAGACGGATACCAGCGGAACCACCGTCGATGCACACGCCCGTGTTGATGCTGACCTCATCGCCGGTTTCGAGCGGCCCGTGCAGAAACGCGCCTGCCGCGATGGTACAGCGTCTACCGAAGCGGATCTCACGGTGCGGCTCGGCAAACAGGGCGGCTGCGGGCGAGACAAAACAGTCGCTGCCGAAGCACACGCGCTCGACGGCACATAGCGCAGCCTGTGTGCTCAGCTGCCATTCTTCGACCCATGTGAACCGCGGCTCCCGCAGCTGTTTGAGGTAAAGCCACGGCATGTAGCTCAAGCGCTTGAGATGTTGCTCCCGGAACACTGCCGGCACGGGCTCGCTAGACATGGCTGTTCGGGCGCCGATGCTACCGCATCCCGCGGAGCGTCCCGCGGATTGTCCTGCGCATGAGAGTCGCGCAACTTGTGACTGGCATTCTTGCTCTACTGGAACGCCACGAACGGGACGACCCAGCGCACAAACAGACCTGAGCCACTTGTGACTGGTCTATGGGCCGGTGAGTCTGTGTCTTCCGTTTCGGGGCGTCTCACACACTAGGCCTATTCAGCCGGGCTGCTTTGCGCTATCCGCCCTGCGCGCGCAGCGCCCTGTTCAAACCTGCGTTAGCAGTGCATGCGTCGCTTCCTTCACCGGCGCGCACTCTCCTCGCGTCTGCACACTTGGCACCTTCAGCATGTCTACACCTTCGAAGATCCGAAACATCGCCATCATCGCTCACGTTGACCACGGCAAGACGACGCTTGTGGACGCCATGTTGCGGCAGACCGGCGTGTTCCGCGCCAACGAAGCGGTTCAAGACCGCATCATGGACTCCAACGACATTGAAAAGGAGCGTGGCATTACGATCTTGGCCAAGAATGCGAGCATTCAATACGGCGAATACAAGATCAACATCATCGATACCCCTGGTCACGCGGACTTCGGTGGTGAGGTTGAACGCACCTTGCTCATGGCTGACGGTGCGCTTCTACTCGTAGACGCCGCCGAGGGGCCGCTGCCCCAGACGCGCTTCGTCCTGGGCAAAGCGCTGGCGCTCGGTATGCCGGTGATCGTGTGTATCAACAAGATTGATCGCCACGACGCCCGCCCCGACGACGTCCTGAACGAGACGTTCGATTTGTTCTGTGAGTTGGACGCCTCGGACGCGCAGACGGCTTTCCCTACACTCTACGCGATCGGAAAAGAGGGCATCGCATCCCTGGATCTGGAGACACGGGGTACGGATCTGAAGCCGCTGTTCGACACGATCATCAAAGCCCTGCCCGATCCGGGTGGAGACGTCGAGGCGCCGCTTCAGTTCTTGGTGCACAACACTGAGCATGACGAATACGTAGGGCGCTTGGCAGTCGGCCGCATTCACCACGGAGTCATGAAGCTGGGGCAGCAGGTCGCGCTGATCCAAGAAAACAAGCAGATGCTTGCGAAGATAGGGACGCTGTACCACTTCGAAGGCATGAAACGAGCCAAGATCGACTCTGCACGTGCGGGCGATCTGGTTGCCGTCAGCGGGATCGCTGAAGTCGCGATCGGGGATACTCTAGCCGACCCAGAGACCCGTAATGCGTTGCCGCGAATCACGATTGAGCAGCCGACCATCAAGATGCGCTTCCTAGTGAGTACATCTCCTTTCGCTGGAAGAGTTGGCAAGTATGTCACTTCGCGCCACTTGGGCGAACGCCTGGCAAAAGAAGCTCAACGGAACATCGCGATGCGCATGGAGCCGACGGATGAGCCCGACGTGTTCATGGTGTTCGGGCGCGGCGAATTGATGCTAGCGATTCTCGCGGAGACGATGCGCCGTGAGAGCTTCGAGTTCTGCGTCGCGATGCCCGAGGTCGTGATCAAGGAGATCGACGGAAAGCCGCATGAGCCCGTCGAAATCGTGGTCGCGGATGTTCCAGAGGACTGCGTCGGGACCATCACCACGCACCTCGGGGAACGCGGCGGTCAAATGACGAAGATGAACGCGCTCGGACATGGGCGAACCCGGATTGAGTTCCGCATCGCATCTCGCGGGTTGATTGGTTTCAGGTCGATGTTCTTGACGGAAACTCGCGGTGAGGGTCTGTTGAACACCATCTTCGACTCGTGGCAGCCCATGGGGACACAGCAACTGCGTCGCCGCAACGGTTCGATCGTGTCCGATCGAACCGGGCGCACCACCCCCTACGCGCTGTTCGGCCTGCAACCTCGTGGTCAGATGTTCATCAACGCGGGGACCGACGTCTACGAAGGAATGATTATCGGCGAGCACAATCGCGACAACGATCTCGACGTGAACGTCTGCCGCGAGAAGAAGCTTACGAACATCCGCGCTG
>JBDKJZ010000211.1:0-8786 GCA_039796375.1 Pseudomonadota bacterium | reverse complement strand
GTTTTCCCAGTAGCTCTTCGCTGATCGGGTTGATACGTAAGGTCGCGTCCAAATACACGGTCTGCCCATTGGGTAGTTGTGCCGAGTCAGCAATCAGCAACTGTTGAGCTTCGCCGCAGCGTCGCAGTACGCCGTTGAGCGTCGGAGTCCAGTGTCGAGTCACAGTGGGAAAGTTCGGGCGGCTGACCTCCAGGCGGTACATCTCCTCCCACACGTGCCAAGTGATCGTGCAGCTTTGATAGGTAGTTGACACCGGTTGCCCGCCGTCTTCGCGACGGACTAAGGCGGTGAGTAGAATTTTCGTGGGCAGGCCGCGGCTGAGCTTTCGACGGATCTCGTCATCGATCAAGTGACGAAAGCTGAACGTGGCGAACAAGGCGCGGCTCTGCGGCTCCCATGTGAACTTCGCTTCCAGCTGGGCCATTGGTACCTGGCCAGAAGCCGCGGGAGCAAGCAGGAGACCTGCAAATACTACACAGAAACGCAGCGCCCGAGAGGTCCCAGGCCTCCACAATCGCGTGGGCGCTGATGCCTGAGCCGCCGTCATTGAGCACGTACGGGAAGGAATCCGAGGACGTTGGCGAACGAGAAGGAAAATCCTCCGAGGCTCGTGTCCATCTGAACGCCAATGTTTGCAGTTAGGTCAACCGGGAAGCGCAAGACGCCTGGCTGGTCTTGCGGGGGGCGGAAAAAATCGCGGGCGTTCGCCAGTGACCAAATGCCGCCACTCGTGAACAAGTCGATGCCATAGATGGACCGGCTACCCCGAAACACCGCGAGGCGGTATTCAATCCCCAATTTGGCGGCGTAGTCTCCGGTTCGTATCTCGGCGATGCTCGTGTCCAAGAAGTTAGGAGCGGGACGATCATCGAAGGCAAGTCCCAGCACGCGACCGGGACGAAAGTCACTGAGATCTCCGACGTAGTACTGCTCAAAAAACGGTGCGTAGCCCGAGATCAAACCTGCGAAGGCGTTGAGCTTGAGCACGTGGCCATCTCGGAGTTGCCACCAGCGCGCCGCGGAAGCGTCTACTCGTTGATAGTCGTAGTTGCTACCGAGTGGTAGCAGTCCAACCTCGGCCTGCAGTGTCGCCAGCCAGCCGCTATTGGTGAGCAGTGGCTGGTCGCGGGTGTCGTGCTGGATGGTGGCCTGGAGCGCTGCCAGTCGGCTGCGCCCAGGAAATAGCCGGAAATCGATCGGTTCGCGCACTCCCCCGTACTCATGGGACGCGGCGTGCGGCGGGGAACCGTGGATCACCTCTAGCCGATAGTTTAGCCAGAACTGCGTAGGGACGGACAGGTCGCGGCCGACGCCCAAGAGGCTACCGAGGCGTCGATAGCGCAAGACGGCCTGCCTGGGGACCTCCGAAATTTGACTCGGATCTTCCCACCGGACAGCAGCGTTTCCGAAGAAGCCCAGGGCGTCATTGTAGCGGAGCTCGGCGCTGAGCATCCATGGGCTCTCGCCGAGCGCGGGGTCCAGAAAGCGGGCCGCGAGCGCGAGCTGATCCTTAGAAAATGCGGTGGCACCACCCAAACTAATCCCGCTGCCCAGTAGATTGGTCTCCGCGACGTCCAGGCCTCCGAATGCGCCCAGGATTCTCTCCTCACCGCGCGTGTCAGCGCTCGCGGCTAGCCCCATCCATAGGTCATTGAGGACGATAGTGTTTCGCTCCACCACGCTGACGACCAAGATGATATGCCCGCGTTTGGAGCCCTTCTCGAGCGAGAGTGTCACGTCGCGGAAATAGCCCGTGCCCAGCAGCCTGAAGCGCGTGAGCTCGAGGTTTTGATCGCTGACGTCCAAGATGTCGCCCACCGCGTAGGGGACGAACCGCGAAATGATCCGGGACCGCGTCTTCGCGTTACCCGTGATGCGAACATCGTCGATGACGTAGCGAAGGCGCTCCGCGGTGTCTGGGTCCGACCGTTCGCTATCGGGGTGCCGGGGCGGGTCAACGGGCTGCGCCGCGACGGCATCTGCAGGACCCTGCTCAAGGACAGGTGCTAGCGTCGCTTCGGGTTGAGCTCGCGCAGGAGCCGCGAACATTACCAGGGCGCTCACCCCCAGTCGGAGCAGGCGACTCCGTGCCCGCGAGCAAAGCGACGACGGCCTCTGGCCTGGATCGTGAAGCCACACGGGAAAACCTTAGTGAGACCAGGCGGCGGGCACAATTGATCTTGTTCCTTGGCCGCGAGTTCTGCACACTCCGGCGCGTGAAAACCCGCAGCTTTTTCTTATTGGGCCTCTTCTCGGTCGGCTTGTCGTGTACGGCGTGCAGCAAGAAGGAGGCCCCTCCGGCGCCCGCTTCGCCCGTCACCTCGGTGACCCCAGCCCCGTCTGCGGCGCCAGTGCAGCCCGTCAAGGCGCCGGCGCAGGCAGCCCAACCTGATGCGGAGCTCGGGATCGCCTGGACTGATCCCGCCGACTGGAAGCGCGAAGCGCCGAAGAGCATGATGCGAAAAGCCCAGTACGTTATCCCCGCTGCTGCGGGAGACAGTGAGGCCGCGGAGCTCACGGTGTTCTACTTTGGGCCAGGCCAAGGCGGTGGCGTCGAGGAAAACATTAACCGCTGGACCGGGCAATTTAAGGACCTCAAGAAGGAAGCGATCCAGCGCAGTGAGCGGGCCGTCAACGATCTGACCCAGCACGTCGTTGAGGTTGAGTCTGGCACCTACTCAGGGACTTCCATGGGGCCGCATGCCCCGCCCACTGCACCCAAGGAGTCGCAGGGGTTGTTGGGTGCAGTGGTGGAAGCGCCCACTGGCAGATACTTTTTCAAGTTGAGCGGGCCCTCGAAGACGGTCAAGGCCGGGCGCGAGTCTTTCTTCAAGCTACTCGACAGCATCAAGGCGAAGTCGGCGGGCTGATCCGTTGAACGAAGCCCAGCCGGGTGGCTCTCCTGGTCTAGGCGCCTTGAGGCAGCGTTCAGGAGCTTCGCATGAATGAGGCACTGACCAAGCTGCTATTCATAGGTCTGGGGGGGAGCCTTGGCTCGCTAGGGCGCTATTGGATGACCGCCGCGCTGAATCGCCGTCTGGGGGCGCTCGATGCAGCTAGCGTGCTAGCGCCGTTTCCTTGGGCAACTGCTAGCGTCAACCTGTTGGGGTGCTTGTTGTTCGGCGTAGTAGCGGCGTTGTTGCCTGAGGAGGAGTCAGGGAGCCCAGTGCGGGTGTTCTTGCTCGCCGGCTTTCTCGGGGCCTTCACGACGTTCTCCACATTCGCGTTTGATTCGGTGCGGCTGCTTCAGGAGTCCCGTCCCGGTTCGGCGCTCCTGAATCTCGCGCTTCAGAATGCAGGGGGTCTCTTGTTTCTCGGCTTGGGACTCTGGCTTGGAGGCTGGTGCAGCCGGTGTTTTGGTGGTGAAGGATGACCGGTGGTGTCGCAGGTTTCGTCTGGCAGCTTCGAGTTCAGTTTAATGAGACTGACGGGATGGGCGTTGTTCACCACAAGAACTACATTGCCTACGTGGAACAGGCCCGAGTCGAGTACCTGAGGGCTCGCGGCCTCAGCTACAAGGAAGTCACAGCCGCGGGGTTCAATCTCGCCGTGATCGACCTGCGGTTCAGGTACCTGAAACCGGCACGCTTCGACGATTTGCTCGATGTGAGCGTTGCTGTCCAACGGTTGGGACGGGCCAGTGCGGACTTCGTGTTCCAGATCCACCGCGGCGCAGATAAACTTTGTGAAGGGTATACCAAACTGGCCTGTGTGAATCGAGACGGGGTTCCCACAGCGCTGCCCGCGTCCGTTCACCAGCGGCTTGGCGGCGCGCCCTAGGTGGCGGTGCCCGCGGTTCAGGTCCTGCACGTCCGGTGTGCTTCGTCTCAAGTCGCCGAGCTGAGCCGCCTGCTGTTCGAACGCGGCGCTCAAGGCGTTGAAGAGCGCGAGTCCACACTGGCCCACAGTGGGACCGCGTCGCGCGTTCTTTTGATCGTCTACGCGGGCGAAGAAGAGTTGGCTCAGTGCGCCGCCGCGCTCGCTCACGTTGAGGGGTCCAGGGCTGAGCCTGGCTTCGACTTCGAGCAAGTTGAGCTCGGAGAGGACTGGGCCTGGAAGTGGACACACTACCTCGAACCATTAGCATTGACCGAGTCTCTGACCCTTTATCCACTGGCGTCGGATGGCGACGGTGTCGTGGTCGCACCTGCGACGGTCACGGACGAGATCCTATACCTCGAGGCGGGTTTGGCTTTCGGCTACGGTGACCATCCGACCACTCGCATGGCCGCGCGTTGGTTGGAGAAGCGATGCGCCGGCGTCCGGGTCCTTGATTTCGGAACCGGGACGGGCGTGCTGGCTCTCGTGGCTCTCCGCTTCGGAGCCGAGTTCGCGAAAGGAACAGATATCGATGAGGAGTCGCTGAGCATCGCGAGGAGGAATGCGCAGCTGAACCGACTTGACGAGCGATGTAAGTTTTCCGCCGCATCGTTGGACGAGCTGACGGCTGACTTCGGTGTCGTGGTCGCGAACGTGGACGTCAAAACCTTGTGCGCAAACGCGCTAAGCTTGGTGACTCGCCTGCGTCCGCTAGGCCATTTGATCGTAACGGGGGTGACCACAGAGCAGCTAGAGCCACTTTCCCAAGCTTTCCAAGTGGCGGGGGTCCCACTGCAGTGTATCGAAGCAGAGGACAGCTGGGTGCTGTTGCATGGCCAAATGGGTGTGGCCCATTTGAGCGCCTGAACGTCTTGCAAGCGGCGAGTGTTCAGCCCTTGTCGATTCCCACCAGGGCCCACATATCGCTTAGTGGCAGTGGCTCGCCAGGGCGAGGAGTCGGCACGAGGCCTTATCGGGCTGACAAGGGATGCCTACGGTGAGCCAACGTCAAGCTCTTGGCGCTCGCGCCGTCAACATTCCGACGCCCAAGCCTTGGATGTTCCTGATTGCAACACAAGTTATCCACAAATCACCTGTTCAGTGCTGACTGGCTTGATGCTTGCATTAGTCACCTTCGCGTCAAGCCCCAGTCACCCACTGTCAACAGAACGCCACGCTATGAAACCCTTCACACTCGAAACCAGACCGCCTGAGGCGAACGGGCCCCACCCGAGTGGAACGCTGCCAAAGCTTGGGGTGAGTGACTGGATCCTTGTGCTAGACGACGACCGGCTAGCGTCCCGCGCGGTCGGGCGCTGGGTCAAGCAGATCGTAGGTGTCGAGGTTAGAACCGCGCAGACAATCCTGGAAGCCGAGTGTTGGCTGAAATGTTCGCCTACACCCCTGGCGATTCTGACCGACTTCGAGCTAGGCGATCGAGAAAACGGGGCTCAGGCGCTAGAGCGCCTCCGATATCTGGGTTGTGCCGCTCCGGCCGCGGTAGTGACTGGCGCGCCGGATCTCGCCCTCATGGCTCTCGCTGAATCATCGCTTCGAGAAGCAATTCCCGTCATTTCCAAGTCGGAGCTCCCGATTCGCTTGCGCGACTGGCTTGAGCACCTCCAGCTGTGTTGGGCCGTGTCCGAGAAGGTGTCTGCCTAAGCTGGCTCATTCGAGCAGCACCAACGCGAGCTGCAGCTTCAGGGTCTTTCTGTCTCGGAGCACGGTGACCGTGACCTTATCGCCCGCTTTGAGTGAGTCGAGAGCGCTGTACAAGTCGTCATAGTCGGCGATAGTCGCGTCGTTGATGCCAACAATGACGTCACCGAGGGAAATCCCCCGCTCAGTCTGGACGATCCCCTGCAATCCGGCGGCTTCCGCGGGGGTGCCGGCGATGACCCGAAGGACGATGATCCCCGCCATCCCCAAGCGACGTTCTAGGCGCTGCGACGGATCGATCTGAACACCCAGCCCGACCTGCTCCGCGCGCCCCGTCAGGATGAGCTGCGGCACCACGCGCATGATCGAACTCATCGGGACTGCGAAGCCAATGCCCGCGGAGGACCCGCTGCGGCTGAAGATCATGGTGTTCATGCCGAGCAGGTGACCGGAGGAGTCCAGGAGTGGCCCGCCAGAATTGCCAGGGTTGATGGCGGCGTCTGTTTGAACCATGTCGCGGATGGTGACCCCGCCGATGCCCTGCACCTCGCGTCCCAATGCAGAGACGATTCCGGTGGTCAACGTTTGGTCCAGGCCAAACGGATTGCCGATGGCGATGGCTTTTTGGCCGACTTCTACCGAGCTTGCCTTCTCTCGCACCTGGATTGGAACTAAGTTCGCCGGAGGGTTCTTGATCTGTAGGACTGCGATATCCTTCCTGGGTTCTACCCCGCGGACCACCGCTTCATAGACTCGGTGATCGTGTAGGGTGACGCTCAGAGACTGGGCTCCCTGGATGACGTGGAAGTTGGTGACGATGTGCCCCTGGGCATCCCAAACGAATCCTGAGCCTGAGCCCGACGGCACTTCCGAGGTTTCGCCGAAATAGGTCCGGACGGTCTGCTTCTGGGTCACAAACACGGTCGACGCGGCTGCTAGGCGGAAGACATTGATAGTGTTCTGTTCATCTTCGGTGCGATAGTCGGCAGCGATCGGAGCGACGGCTGCCTGTGCGGGGGAAGCCGCGCCGCGCCCGTCCTGCGCTAGTGAGGCCTCCGGAGCGGCGGGTTGGCGCTCAAACGCGTCCGAAGGAACCTGCGAGCCGTTGGCGGTGGAGGCAGAGCTGGGGGACTCCCTAAAGGTGCCGCAGGCTAGGGCTGCACACCCGGCAAGTGCCGCGAAGACAAGTTTGTGCATCATGACCCGCATGCAAGCCGTTTTACGCACGAGGGGTCAAGGGCAATTCGGAGAATAGCTTTGCCTCAGGGCGCGATCATGAAATACACTCCCGCCCCATGTCTAGCGGCTCTAGCGCAGCGGTTCGCAGTTACATGGTGCTGACCGCCGCGGGTCCAGACCGACCCGGCTTGGTGGAGAAGGTGTCGTCTCTGCTCCACCGCGCAGGCGCCAACCTCGAAGACAGTCGGATGGCGATCCTCGGGGGCGAGTTCGCGCTGATCCTGCTGTTCACAGGTAGCGCAGCCACGATCGCGACTGTCTCCAAGGAGGGCCAGGCGCTCGCTGCGGAGCTTGATCTGACGTTGTCTCTCAGGGAGACCCGCCAGCGGACCCAGCTCTCCGACTTCATCGCTTACCAATTGCGAGTGAGCGGCCTTGATCGCCCGGGCATCGTCGCGCAAGTGTCGTCGCTGCTCGCGGGACGAAAGATCAACGTCGCGACCTTGGAATCCCGCGTT
Source organism: Pseudomonadota bacterium (assembly GCA_039796375.1). Classification (GTDB taxonomy): domain Bacteria; phylum Myxococcota_A; class Polyangia; order Polyangiales; family Polyangiaceae; genus SZUA-265. The sequence continues at coordinate 1,611 of JBDKJZ010000211.1, read as the reverse complement.
GAATACGCGCCGCTAAGCGGAACGCCGATGTTTCACCTGAGCGCTGCGTTGCAGGTACCGTCTCAACTGTCGCTATCATCGTTGCGTGGCGACATCGCCAGCTTGTGCGAGCAAGAGAACCTCGACTTCCAGTTGGACAGTCGCTGACAGGGCGCGAGCACAGCCGACCTGGGGTCCGTGAGGTGCGCTGCCCCAGCCACCACGTTCGGTGCTACCTGGGTTGGTGACTGACTCGTCGCGCGTGGAAACTCGCTGGCAGTTATTCGGTATCTCGGGGTTCCGGGCGGGTTGAGCTGAGCGGGTCCCCTGGCAACGCGCAAAGAAATGGGGTAAGGCGAGCGCCCCATGGCGAATGCTTCGATCCCGAACGTCCTTGCAGAGCGTTACGCGGCGCCCGACCTGGCGCAAATCTGGTCTCCCGCCCACAAGGTGAGGCTCGAACGGCAGCTCTGGATCGCCGTCCTGAAGGCTCAGCGCGAGCTGGGAATCGCGGTGCCTGACGGAGCCATCGCCGCGTACGAGGGGGTGATTGACCAGGTCGACCTCGCGTCCATTCAGCGACGTGAACGGGTGACTCGGCACGACGTGAAAGCGCGGATCGAGGAGTTCTGCGCGCTGGCGGGGCACGAGCAGATCCACAAAGGAATGACCTCCCGTGATCTGACCGAAAACGTGGAGCAGATGCAGATTCGCTCGTCGCTCTTGCTGATCCAGCAACGCACGGTCCGGTCGCTGATGGAACTCGCGCGCCTAGCCTCCGAGCACGAGGCGCTCGTGATGGCGGGTCGAAGTCATAACGTTCCAGCTCAGGCCACCACGCTCGGTAAACGTTTCGCGAACTTCGGCGAAGAACTGTTGTGTGCGCACGAGCGCCTAGATGAGTTGATCCAACGTTATCCGCTGCGTGGAATCAAGGGGCCTGTCGGAACGCAGCAAGATATGTTGGATCTGTTCGCCGGGGATCCTTCGAAACTTGAGGACCTGGAGCGGCGCGTGCGCGAGCATCTAGGTTTCGCCCGTGGCCTTGGCTCCGTTGGGCAGGTCTATCCCCGCTCGCTTGACCTAGACGTGGTCTCTTGCTTGGTCCAGCTGAGTTCTGGGCCCGGGAACCTGGCAAAGACCATTCGACTGATGGCAGGTCAGGAACTGGCCACCGAAGGTTTTAAGCCCGGGCAGGTTGGGTCCTCAGCAATGCCGCACAAGATGAACTCTCGCTCTTGTGAGCGAGTCAACGGGTTCTGCGCTATTCTGAGCGGGCACTTGACGATGGTGAGCGCGCTCGTGGGCGATCAGTGGAACGAGGGCGATGTCAGCTGTTCCGTCGTGCGTCGGGTCGCGCTACCGGACGCGTTCTTTGCGATCGATGGGTTGTTTCAGACGTTCCTGGCCGTGCTTGAAGAGTTCGGCGCGTATCCGAGGGTTGTTGAGCGTGAGCTGGCACGCTACCTACCGTTCTTGGCGACCACCAAGGTCTTGATGGCTGCTGTGCGGGCAGGCGTTGGGCGGGAGCGCGCGCACGAGGTGATCAAGAGGCATGCGGTTGCAGTTGCACTTGAGATGCGTGAGAAGGGCCTGATTGAGAACGACCTGGTGGCGCGTCTCGGTGCTGAC
>JBDKJZ010000210.1:0-8790 GCA_039796375.1 Pseudomonadota bacterium | reverse complement strand
TTCTATCCGACCCAGGCGGACGAAACCAAAGCCGAGCTGCTGGTGCGCGAACGCCTAGACGGCAAGTCTGTCCTCGGTGTGCCCAGCGCCGAGCTCGAAGATATGCTCGCCACTGCTCGGGTAGACGTTCTGAAGCAAGAGAACCTCGCGGTGCTCGACAAGCTTGACGGCCAAGCCTTCATCCCCGAGTCTTATGTTCGTAACGGCGATAAGATCGAAGCAGTGCCGATGGACTGTGCCAACGTGTACATTCCGGAGAGTAGCGACCTGGGGTGGGGTGGGACTTACCTTCCCGAGTTAGATCTGACTGCGCCGGACGTTGTGCGGGGCGTAGCCTTGATGGGCTCAAGTCAGTACCTGTACCAGAACAACGACGTCGTCGCGCTCAGCATGACCCAGTACGCCAACGATAAGGTGCACACCGATCTGCACTTGTTCAAGATCGACGCCGAAGACACCTTGAGCTACACGGCCTCGGGCGCGGTACCGGGACACCTGCTCAACCAGTTCAGCGTCGACGAACAACAGGGCACAGTGCGCGTGGTGAGCAACTTGGACAGCAAGACCCAGCTCAGCATGCTCCAGGTCGAAAATGACGAGCTGAAGATTGTCGGCAGCGTCTCCGATATTGCTCCGGGCGAGGACGTGTATGCGGTTCGCTACGTAGGAAACACCGCATATGTAGTGACCTTCCGCCGCATTGATCCCCTCTTTGTGTTCGACGTCAGCGACCCCAAGGCCCCGGCCTTGTTGGGCGAGGTCGAGATCCCCGGTTTCAGTCAGTACATCCATCCGATCGGGGAGGACCATCTCCTCACTGTGGGTGTTCGCGACGACTTCAATGGCGTGGCGCTACGTCTATTCGACGTCAGCGACAAGACGAAGCCAACGCTCGCATTCACCCACAACTTGTCCCCCGACGAGTCGAGCTCGGCCTCTTACGATCACCGAGCCTTTGCGTACTTTGCCGCGCAGGGTAAGCTGGCGATCCCGGTGAGTTCCTACGGCTGGTCGCAGGACTACTGCGGGTACATTTCCACCGGGAAACTTGCGCTCTTCGACGTCAGCACGTCGAATGGTATTACGCCGGCTGGCGCCGTCTCCACCCTACCGTTAGTACAAGCCCTTAGCGATGCCAACGAATGCGGCGGATACTACAACGCTCAGTGGGCAACGACCCCGGAACGCGGGACCTTCATCGGCGACAACGTCTACGCCGTGGCTCGCGGAGGCATCGTCTCTGCAAAGACCAGCAACCCCGACGTGACGATCGCTGCCGCAGCGGTGGCCGTGGAGTGTGACTTCGGTGACGGTGGGTTCGGTGGCGCTAGTGGTAGCGCCAGTGCGGACGCTGGTGTCGCCATCGGCGCCGGTGGCGCGTTCAGTGATGACATGGCCCAAGAGGTCGACGTCGATGGCGGAGTGGCTCCGATGCCTACCATGATAACGCCGCCCTGGGAGGACGTCCCAGCGGGAGGTTCCGGCTCCTACTGTGACCCCTACTATGGCCCGGGCATGGGCGCCGGGGGTTCCCCCTGGGAAGGCACTGGGGGCGCAGCCGGCGGCGGCGCCACGGGCGGAATGGAAGTCATCGGCGCGGGCGGCGCGGGCGGCTCCTTCTAAGCCATCGTTCACCTAACAAGACCACAGTGACCCGGTTCCAGGCCCACCCTTGGAACCGGGTCTCTCTATTTCAAGCACGCGAACCACGTGAGCCGCTGTCCGGCGCAGTAGGACGCACTTGAAAGCGAAAACCGTATACTGCGCGTATACGGTTTTTTCCGTATCGGCGTTGCGATAGGGGTCATCTGGGTGTACGGCTAAGGAACACCACGGAGGTCTCTTATGTCTATCAGAACTCGCTTTCGCACATCACTCATTGCCTTCGGCGCCCTCAGCGGTGTCGCCCTCAGCGCGGGCTCCGCTGACGCATGTGGCGGGCTATTCTGCAGTGCCGCGAACCCAGTCAATCAAGCGGCAGAGCGCATCATCTTCGCTAAGAATGATGACGGCACCGTCACCGCAGCGATTGAGATCATGTACGAAGGCCCCGCGCACGAGTTCGCGTGGGTGCTGCCCGTTCCGGCGGGCAAGGTGGACGTCGCGGTCAGCTCGAAGATCTTGCTCGACCGTTTGGATAACCAGTCGAACCCTCAGTACAACTTGACGACCCAATTCGCCGATGGCTGCGCCGTGCCGGAATCCGGTAGCGTCGGCGGCTTCCCTACGTCACCGCCTAGTGCCATGGGTCCGAAAGACGGCGGGGTCCAGGTTGTCGCTGAAGGCAACGCGGGGCCGTACACCTACGCGCAGCTGATGGTCGACCCGTTGTTGCCCAATCCCGAAGACGCGGCTATCGCTTGGCTGGAGCTGAACCAGTTCGACGTCGGGAAGCTCGCCCCTGAGCTGCTGCGTGAGTACCTGAAGTCTGGACAGAACCTGCTCGCCTTCAAGTTGCAGAAGGGCAAAAACTCGGGCTCCGTGCGCCCGGTGCTGCTCACCTACAAGAGCGACCAGCCGCTCATTCCGATCAAGCCCACGGCAGTAGCCGCTAATGAGGACATGGGCGTCAAGGTTTGGGTGCTCGGCGATAGCCGCGCTATCCCGAGCAACTATCCGCACCTTGAGCTGAACGAGGCCATGATCAACTGGTTCAACGCGAGCTTGAACTACAACGACGTGATCATCGCCGCGGCCAACGAGGCGGGTGGGCACGGCTTCGTCACCGAACAATCGGGTCCCGCGGGTGCGTTCGCCGATATCCTCTACGCGGACTTCGAAAAACAAAGCTGGGACCAGCTCCGCACAGGGAAGTTTGGTAGCATGCTTGAGTTCCTGCAGACCGCGCAGCAAATGTTCGGGTCTTACGACGGTTTTCAGGACGTCATGACGAATCCAAAGTTCGTACCCCTACGCGAGGGCGCTACCCACGAGCAGTTCCTCAGCTGTATGAACTGTTACTTCGAGACCAACGTCCCCGTCAGAAACGCGGCGTACCCCTCCACCGACTACCTCGGTCAGCTCGACCCGATTCACAGCCTCGAGGTCCTGCCTTTCCTCGATGAGTTTTATCGCCTCGTTATTCAGCCCCTCGAAGACACGAGCCAACTCTTCAAAGATCACAGCACCGTCACCCGCATGTACACGACCCTCTCGCCCGACGAGATGAGCGAAGATCCGATCTTCGACTTCAACGCCGAGCTCGGCTCAGTCAACAACATCCACACCGCCAATCGTATCCTTCAATGCGATGGCAGCAACAACGAGTGGCGGGTGGAGCTCGCCGGTATGAGCATCAAGGGCACTGGGCAAGACTGGCCGATCACCCTAGACAGTGACTTTCCCGTGAACCTGCGTATCGTTCAGTTCGGCGCCTCTGGCGGGGGTAAGCTCATCAAAGACAACGCGCCTCAGATCGCAAACCTGCTCACAGATCTGAAGCTCGGGGAAGCCAAGCCTGAGCTGATGGCGCCTACCCCCAGCGTACCCGTCACCCCTGGTGAAAAACCCCCAGCCCCCACGACTCCCGACCTGCCCGACGATGAAAAAGATCCGGTCGGTGAAGGTCCCAGCATTGATGGCATGCAGCCGGCAGCGAACAGCGGCGGCGGTGGATGCAGCGTCGCGACCCCCGCGAGCACGTCGGGTGGCGCCGCCCACTTGGCGTGGTTAGGTCTACTCGGCTTGGGCTGGATGCGCCGGCGCCAAGGGTAAGCACCCGCGGACAAGCTTATGAAAGGCTCTGGGGGTTCGGCCGACACCCCCGGGCCTCGCCGACCTGCCCGCTTCTTTTGTGGCGGCCCCTGTTGCTCAAAGCGCGCTACACTGCTCCGGACAAATGGAGTCCGACGAGGAATTGTTCGCCAGCTGGGGTGCTGACCAGAATGCCGACGGTCAGACGTTGATCGAGCGACACTACGACTCCATTGCTGCGTTCTTTCGCACCAAGGTGGATCCTGCGTCGGCTGATGACCTAGTACAGCGCACCTTTTTGGTCTGTGCGGAGAAGCGTCACACAACGCTGACGAATAGCTTTCGAGCCTTCGTCTTCGGCATCGCTCGGCTGCTGCTCCTGGAACACTTTCGCGCACGGTCGCGCCACGGAGTCCTTCCCGACTTTCATCGTAGTTCCATTGTCGATCTCAACCCTAGTCCATCAACGTTGCACTTTAAGAAAGATGAGCAGCGAGTGCTTGTCGAGGCGCTGCAGCGACTGCCCGTGGAGCTCCAAGTGGCGATTGAGCTGTACTACTGGGAGGAGCTGAGCGTCGCGGAACTTGCATTGGTTTCGGAGGTGCCCCCCGGCACGGTGAAGAGTCGGCTTCACCGCGCCCGCGAGCTGCTTCTGGCCTTGGTGGAAGACTCCCCCACTCCCCGAGCGACTAAGCGTGCGGCCCTCGAGCGCCTTGCACACCTTCAGCCTCCGATCAGTGGGGATACCTCGGAGGACTCACCGGACCACGATCTGCCGCCCGGGTGAGCTCTTCAAGAAAACGCCCGTGGATCCAGGGACGGACCCGAAACTGCTCTCTTCTCACGGGGTCCAAAACAGTTTTTGAGAGCTGGTCGATACGAGCAAGCCACGCTTCCCCACAGGCCATGGCTCGTTCATGCTGCCCGAGACTGATAGCGCCCAGGTAGAGCGAGAAACGCACAAGGGTCTCGTGCTCCGCCAACAGGCCCACGTCTGCGTGGCGCGTAGTCAGCTCAGCCAACGTCGCGACCTTCAGTTTCTTCTGGACCGCCCAGGCCAGGCACTCAAGCGCGAGCGCCGGAACGACAACGGCCCCAGCCGTGTGCGCTTCTTTGGCGGCCTGTGCGGCAACAAGGACTCCCTCCAAGTCTCCCGCTCGGTAGCGAGCAATTCCCAGGTACAGCCACGCTCCGGCGCGGATCCGCGGAGAATCTGCGGTAGCGGCGATCACGTGTTCGAGTTCTTTCGCCGCGTCGGAGAGGGGGCGCGTTTCGACGGACAATTTGGCTCTCGCGTAACGACCCCAGACCTCCAGATAGTTGCTACCGAGCTTCCTAGCGCCCGTGAGTGCCGAGTGGGCCGCGGCTTCTGCGGCTTCGTGCGCGCCGAGCCAGACGTAGTGAGAGACCAAGAAAATCTGCATCAGAACGCTGGCCCGACGGTCACCTGCCAGGGCATGCGCGCGTTCAGCGGTCACCCAATGGGTGAGACTTCCGTCAATGTCACGATCGACACAGAGCCAAGATTTTGCGCGGGCGATCCAAGCTTCGCTTTCCGGGTGGAGCGTGCGCCCGTGCAATCGCTCCAGCACCAGGGGAAGGTATTGCTCAACAAACGTGCGGTCGACCGGAGCGAGCTGCGCCAAGGCGCGCGAAACTGCCGCTGCCCACGCGGGGTAATCTTCCGTGGCCACGGCCGTGGCGACGAGCTGAACTAAGAGGCTTATGACCTCATCATTGCGGCCTTTTTGCCCTAGGATCGTGATGAGCCAAGCGGTGATCTGCAGTCTCGCGTGCGAGCTTTCGGCGCGTCTGAGTGCCTCGCGTGCCAAGGACTCGGCGGCGCTCAGGTCCGCCCTGAAGTGTGCCTGCTCGATTTGCAGGAGCTGTAGAGCGAGGGCATGCTCGCCTGACCCGAACGAGAGCCCTAAGTCGATGAGGACTTGCGCTTGAGCCGCATCGCCAGCGACGACTGAGGCGCGAGCCGCAGTTAGGAGAAAAGACACGGCGCGATGTGCGCTCGACGACTGAAGAAAGTGTTCGGCCACTTCAAGCGCTGCCGGGTCAGAGGTCTCGTCCTTTAGGTACTCTGCCGCGCAGAGATGCATCTGGGCGCGGAGGGTCGCGGAGAGTCGAGTTACGGCGAGCTCGCGCACCCGTGCATCCAAGAACCGAAGAGAGCCAGGCGGAGCGCCAACGCTTGAAGCCTCCTCCCAAATGCCGGCCTGCTGCAGAAACGCGCTCTGTTCGCTGTAGTCCCGAGGAGCCTTTCCGGCGCCCAGCAGAAGCGGCAACGCTGCGAGCTGAAAATAATTCTGAAAAATCGCGGCCGCACCGACAAGATCTTTCACGGCGTCATCGAGGTCATGAAAGCTCTCGATGGCGCCACCCATGGCGAACGACGTGGCTGCAGAGCTTCTCTGACCCTCTGACTCTCGGCGCAGGTCAAGTAGAGAAAGCAGAACTCCGGGATTGCCCCCAGTGGCTTCGTAGAGCGCCGGTTCAGGCTGCGCACCGAGCAGATGGGAGGCCAACTCAGCATGAGCGTTTGTTCCGAGTGAACCCAGCGTGAGCTCCAGTTCACCGGCAAAGGGCGGCGCATCAGGTTGGTCGTCGTTCGTTTCTAGGACGAGCAGGCAACGCCAGGTCTGCAGCCGAGGGACGAGCTCACCCAGTGCCCGCCGACTGGCGAAATCGGCGTGTGACAGCCCCTCGACAAGGACAACGGTAGCGCACTTGGTTGGATCGCCTGAGGGCAACTGGTGGGCAAGCAGCGACTCCACCCACTCCGAGAGACGCCATGAGAGCTCGTCCTGAGCCTTTTGCAGCGCGGCGATGGTGAACGAAGCCGTGATAGTGCCCAGGCTTCGCCACGCGCTGACGAACTCCTCGGCGCGGGAGACCAGCTCCGGGTCTGGGCCGGAGCAGCCGGATACCAGGGCCGCGATCAGTGCCAGGGGCTTGGCTCTTGAGAGCTTTGCACACTGGAGATGCACGAGCCGTACACCTAGCTGCGCGCAGCTAGCCTGGACCAGCCTGGATTTTCCGATCGTCGCTTTGCCCTTCAAGCGAAGAACACGGAGCACGCTTTCAGCCTGCGCTTCGTGCCACATTCCTTGAAGTAGAGCGAGCTCGCGTTGTCGACCCACAAAGGGCGCGGGCGCGGTGGCCCCGCTCTGCGCGGCTAGTCTGGGGAGCCACCGCCTTGTGGTGCTCGTCGGTTCGTGGATGGACCCCGGCGTATCGGCCGCGTGGACTCGTAGCTGCGGACGCTCGGACCTTCGCTCTCGGACCGAGCCGTCGGCGTTTGGGGTCCGCTCGTGCCGGCCGAGGCATCGCGCAAGCTCCAGCCCCACTTCGGCCATGCTCTGCGGCCGACGCTTCGGGTCGCGCTCCAGCATTGCGGCGATCAGGCGCTCCAGATCCACCGAGACGTCTGGACGAATCAGGCTGAGTGCGGGGGCTGGTCTTTGGCGCCTGGCGACGATGAGTTCAATCGCTGACTCGGCAACAAACGGTAGGCGCCTCGCCAGGCACTCAAACAGCACCACCCCCAGGCTGTAGATGTCGCTCAACTCATCGGCCAAAGAGCTAATTTGTTCGGGCGCAGCGTAAGCGGGTGTCCCCAAAAATTGGCCGGTAGAAGTCAGACCGCGGGCGTGCTCGGTGGAGCGCGCGAGTCCGAAGTCGATCACCAATACACGGCTAGGCAGCCCGAGTTCGAGAAACAAATTAGAGGGCTTCAAATCTCGATGAATGACGCCACTGGCGTGAACGCAATTCAGAGCCTCCGTGACACGAATCCCGAGTTCCAGGATCTCATCCGGGAGCAAGGGCTCCCGCAAGAGGCGCGCTCCCAAGTCTTCGCCTTCTAGCCACGGCATGACCAAGTAGGTGCGACCGTCTTCGGTCTTTCCGTGATCGAGATAACCCACGACCCCCGGATGATCGAGTTCCCTTAAGGTCTGTGCCTCGCGCCGAAATCGATCCTCAACCGGCGCCGCAGTCTCTTCGACAAGAGCACTCGACTGAGGGTGTTGGATCTTCAGGGCGACAACCGCGGAGCCGTCCAAAGTGCGAGCTCGATAAACGGTTCCCATACCGCCTTCACCCACCTTGGCCTCGAGGCAGTAGGGACCCACAACGATGGGTTCCGCGCTTGTCCCAAACACCCGCCTCATGACGGCTGAGAGGCCAAGCTGACGATTGATGAGGTCGAGCGCCTCGGGGTGCGGGAGGGCACGTGGCGAAAAGGGCGAACGAGAGGTCATCACTGCTACGGGCTGATGATTGCTAGCTCCACGAGCCGTTGCCTCACTTGAGTCTTGGCGTTTTCTAACAACGGCGTCCCGTGAGCGCTGAGCAGGTGTCGGAACGGCAGCCGCAAGAGCGCCTCGAAGTCTGCGGGCTCTGGACTGCACGCAGCACGAAATCCAGGTCCGACATTGGCAGAGTGGAAAAACCCAGCGGCGCCCATCCGACTCTTGGACTCTTCGTCAAAAAACTCATCCGCGCTCTCCCAGTTTTGGAGACTATCGCAGGTCACAAGAATGCCGCCGTGCTCAGCGAAAAGCAGCGCTCCCTCGGGGTGTTTGGAGGTCTGAAACTCAAAACCGACGCTCTCCGGAAATGGCCCAGGTGACCCGTTGTGCAGCTCTACGTGCGTGGGAACGGCGTGTTCGTGGACCATGCTCGCAAAGGCCCATAGTTGGCTGGCGCCACGGACGGCTCCATAACGATCCAGGTAAAACTCGTCGTCCATACCGTGGAAGCTACCCAGCCGCACCACGTGCCGAACCGTGCCGAGCTCGTCGAGTGCAGCGAGAGTTGGCTCGTCGAGCCGCACGGTGTTGATCAAACACAAGTCGGAGCCGCTCCGAACGACGGTCATGTTGCGACTGTATTGCCAGTCGAGATCCATGAATCGGGTGCGGGTGGTACCGGTGACGACGAAGACGTCGTCAAAGACCTGCTGAATGGGTCGGTGGGGGTAGGCCGGCTTCATCTGGCCGAGGCTAACCCAAAAGCGGGCCGGGATTGGGGCCTACAGGGCTCATTTTAGGGGGACGTCGATTTCTCTGAACCGCCGGGCGTCGG
>JBDKJZ010000209.1:0-8797 GCA_039796375.1 Pseudomonadota bacterium | reverse complement strand
ATGGGGGTGCCCCAGAACCGGTTCCGAGAGATCGACCAGTCGCGGGCGTTCTCAAGCCAGCGGCCAAACTGACCATCCTTGATACGCTCGGGGATCCAGTTGATTTGCTGATTCAGCTCAACCATCCGGTCACGAAACTTCGTGACTTCCACGTACCAAGAGCTCAACGCTTTGTAGATCAACGGTTGATCTGTGCGCCAACAGTGCGGGTAGTTGTGCTCGTAGGACGCGTGCTTGAAGAGCGCCCCGCGTTCCTTCAGCTCACGGATGATGGGCTTGTTGGTTTCGAGAACGTTGATACCCACCCATTCGGGGACTTCGCTCGTGAAGTTGCCTTTCTCGTCAACGGGGCAGACCAGCTCGATCCCGTTCGCCTCGCAGACGCGCTGATCCTCTTCACCGAAGCCCGGCGCAAGGTGCACCGTGCCCGTACCTTCTTCAGTGTCAACGAAGTCAGCGGCGAGTACCCGAAAACTATTCTCGTGGTCTTGAAAGTACGGAAACAAGGGCTCGTAGGTGCGCCCGACCAGGTCCGAACCTTTGAGCGAGCCCACCCGGGTCGCGGACGCGAGCTCGGCCTTGTAGCTCTTGGAGACGGCGGCCTCGCCCACAAGCAGCCACTCGCCGTTCAGCTCGTAGATCGCGTATTCGATCTCTGCCCCGACCGCGAGCGCCAGGTTGCTTGGGAGGGTCCACGGTGTTGTGGTCCACACGAGGATCGACAACGGACCCGGGTCACCGTCTTTAGGCGTTAACTTGAAACGGACCGTGACCGCTGGATCCTGACGCGGACGGTAGGAGTTATCCATCCGGATTTCGAAGTTGGAGAGCGGTGTCTCGGCTGCCCACGAGTAGGGCATCACGCGGTGCCCCTCGTAGATCAAGCCCTTGTCCCAGAGCTGCTTGAAGGCCCAGATGACGCTCTCCATGTAGGGGAGGTCCATGGTCTTGTAGTCGTTTTCGAAATCGACCCAGCGAGCTTGGCGTGTGACGTACGCCTTCCACTCGCCTGTGTACTTGAGCACAGCGTCACGACAGTGGTCGTTAAACTTCGCGATACCGAAGCTCTCGATCGCCGCGCGTCCCGAGATCCCGAGCTGCTTCTCTGCCTCCATCTCGGCGGGTAGACCGTGACAGTCCCAGCCGAAGCGCCGATCGACTTTCTTGCCTCGCATGGTCTGGTAACGGGGAACGACGTCCTTGACATACCCAGTGAGGAGATGGCCGTAGTGTGGCAGACCGTTCGCGAACGGAGGACCGTCGTAGAACACGAACTCGTTCTCGCCGGCCGGCCCCGCTGGGCGCTGGTCAATCGAGGCTTGAAAGGTGCCGTGACTCTGCCAGTAAGCGAGGATTTTTCGCTCAAGTTCCGGGAAGTTGGGGCTAGCGCTGACGCTCGGATATCGCTGTGACACGCCCGGTTGATAGCCGCTGATGGCCGAATTGCAAGCGCCTACTGCGGTGGGTCGCTGCGCGCTGCGGAAACTTCGGCGATGTCCTCGGGGCCGGCCCCAGCTAGGGGGCGCCGCAGCCTGTCCATGCTGGGTTGGGCACCAAAATACGCTCGCTGGCACTGCAGGTGGATGAACCCGATGGATTGAAAGCGCGCCTCTTCAAAGATCTCCAGCTGGAAACGAAGGAGCCCCTTGGCGATGGGCAGCCGGCATTGGCGGCACTTGGCCCGCCCGGACGGGGAGCGTTCGACCTTCGCGATGCGGGTGAGTCTCGGGAAGGTGACTCCTAGCCTGGCCTCGGCGAGCAGCGCTTCGAGTTCGGGCGCTTTGGGAAGGTCGCTGCCTTGGAGTGCAACGAGGGGCTCGGGCCGGCGGTAGGTTGCGCAGTCCAAGTGAAACCAAATCGTCGTCACTCCGTCGGTGAACGGATTATTGATGTTCTCCCCTAGCCTGAGTTCACCTTTGGCGATGTTGTCCCCACACGCCCGACACTTGGCGCGGCCGGTTGGGGCTGGCTCCACTCGGGCAGGCTGACCGAAGTGACCGCCCTCTGCGGTAGCGCTGGCCGGACTGGGATCGGGCATGCTGAATCCCACCTGGTCACGCGCGAACTGTCAAGGCGTGTGATTCAAGACTTTACGTCGCCCGAGGAGCTTGTGCTAGCTTCCAGTCCGATGGGCGGGACACTGGATCAATGGATCAGCAGGTTGAGCGACCCCATGCTTCGGGCCTTCACCGAGAACTCTTCCGATGTGGTCATGGTGCTCGCCCCGGACGCGAGTGTTCGTTTCATCAACTGGGTTGCGCCCGGCTTGACGGTAGACCAGGTCATCGGCGTTCCGGTGTACAACTTCGTGTCAGAAGACCAGCGCGAGGTCATGCGAGCTTGTTTCGAGCAGGTGCGCGACACGCGTATGCCTGGGCGATACCCAAGCACGTTTGCGCCTGCTGACGGTCGGTCGATGTCTTTTTGGGAGTCGCGCGTCGCTCCCGTGGTCGAGGACTCTGAGTTTGTCGGTTTCCTGGTGATGTCCAGTGACATCACTGAGCGCCGTGAAGCGGCTCACCAACGGGATAAGATCTTCACGCTCTCGGTCGACCTGTTGTGCATGGCCAACTTCGACGGTTACTTCGTGCGAGTCAACCCAGCGTTCTCAACGCTTCTCGGTTACTCTGAGGAGCAACTGTTGAGCACGCCGTTCTCGGACTACGTACATCCGGACGATCGGGAGCCCACCCGGACGGCTATGTCCAAGCTCACTGACGGGCAGCCAGTTCGAGATTTCGAGAACCGCTACCGGACCGCCAGCGGCAAATACGTGGCTATCTCTTGGACGGCGTCCAGCCAGCTGAGGGAGGGATTGGTATTCGCTGTCGGACGGGATGTGACAGAAAAGCGCGCGCTGGAGCTCCAGCTGCGCCAATCGCAGAAGCTGGATGCTGTTGGACAGCTCGCCGGCGGGCTCGCCCACGATTTTAACAACTTGTTGTTGTCGATCATGGTCAACATTGAGTTCGCGACCACGCTAGCTGGTGACCTACCCGAGCTGCGGGAACACCTGGAGGAGGTCCAGCAGGCCAGTCAGCGCGCCGCTGATCTGGTGAAACAAATGCTGGCTTTTAGTCGTCGGGAGCCCGTGAGGAGCGTTTCCTTTGACGTCAACGATTTGGTGCGCGGTCTACTGAAGATGATGCGGCGCCTGATCGCCGAGGACGTCGAAATCGATTTTGTCCCAGCGCATGGCGCGTTGGTGGTCCGGGGAGACCCGACCCAGATCGAACAAGTGCTGATGAACCTCTGCTTGAACGCCCGTGACGCCATGCCGTCGGGGGGCCGCCTGACGCTGGAGACCGAGAACGTGGTCATCAACGGCCGGTTCCGCGAGACTCATCCTTGGGCGCGGCCGGGGCGCTACGTGCTCATCAACGTGTCGGACACGGGTGAAGGCATGACGACTGAAGTGAGCGAGCACATCTTTGAGCCCTTCTTCACAACCAAGCCTCCGGGCAAAGGTACGGGGCTTGGGTTGGCGACCGCGTACGCCATAGTGGCTCAGCACTCGGGTTTGCTACACGTCTACAGTGAGGTGGGTACAGGCACGACGCTCAAGGTGTATTTGCCTGCCGGCGAGACGCTTGCGGCGGAAGTGGGCAGCCGTCTCGATCCTGGTTTACCCGGCGGAACGGCGACTATTCTAGTCGCCGAAGACGATGACATGGTGCGCGCTGCGGTCTGTCAGATCCTGACCCGCGCCGGGTACAAGGTGCACGCAGTCGCGAGTGGTGCGAAGGCACTTGAGGCGCTTGGCCTCCTTGGGGCAGAGGTGGCGGTGGTGCTGCTGGACGTCGTCATGCCCGAGATGAGTGGTCCAGATGCGTACGCGAGAATCCGAGCAGAGTGGCCACACGTGAAGGTCCTGTTCAGCAGCGGCTACACCGATAGGTCACGCTTTGCGGGGATCTTGCCCCAGGACGTGCCCCTGCTGGAGAAACCCTATCGCGCCGAGAGCCTTTTGAATCAGATCCACCGCCTGCTTAGGGGAGGAGAGCCAGCTCCCGCGTGAGGCGACTTGGCAAGCCTGGGCCAGCGTAGATAAACCCGGTATAGACTTGCACCAGGTTGGCTCCCGCTTGCAGCCTCTCGTGGACATCTTCGGAGGTTTCAATTCCCCCTGCGGCAATAAGAACCAAGCCTTCGCCCACGCGTCGTCTCAAACGCACGAGCACCTCCAGTGACCGCTGTTTGAGCGGCGCACCCGAGAGGCCGCCGCCGCCGCAGGCTGTGACGATCTGAGCATCGGTCATCAAACCTTCGCGACCGATGGTCGTGTTGGTCGCGATGATTCCACCGAGTTCAAGTTCCACAGCCAAGTCGGCCACTGCGTCCACGTCTTCATCGCTCAGATCGGGTGCGATCTTGACCAGCAAGGGCACGTCTCGGTCCGTGCAGGCTTCTTGCATGCGCTGCTTAACCGCCAAGAGCAGCGGTCTTAGCTTTGCTACCGATTGCAAATCCCTCAGGCCCGGCGTGTTCGGGGAGCTGACGTTGACCACGAGGTAGTCAGCGTATGGGGCGAGCATTGCGGCGCTCTGTTCGTAGTCCGCTATCGCGTTGGCTTCGTCGACTCGCTTGGTCTTGCCAATGTTCACCCCGACGATCACGCGCCTGGAGCCTTTGAGCCGATCTCGAACGACACGAGCCCCGTCGTTGTTGAAGCCCATGCGGTTGATCACCGCGCGGTCTATCGGCAATCGAAAGAGGCGGGGTCTGGGATTCCCAGCTTGCGGTTCGAAGGTGACGGTTCCGATTTCTACAAAGCCAAAGCCCAGATCTCCGAGCGCGTTGTAGCCCAGCGCGTTCTTGTCGAACCCCGCGGCGAGCCCGATAGGATTGGGAAATCTCAGGCCCAGGGCATTGACGGCTAGGCGCTCCGGCTGGGTACGAGGACCAAACAGCCAGCGTGTTAGGCCGACCAGCGAGAGCCATCGGAGCGCGAAGAAGCCGACATGATGCGCCGTTTCTGCGGGAAGCAGGAAGAGCAGGCGTCTGAGTAGCGCGTACACCGGTGCGCTTCTATTTCGGCTCGCCCCGCATTGCAAGCGCCCCGCGCGATGGCCACTACTGACCGGCTCGATCGGCGAGGTCCCGGCCTTCTTGGACGATACGGACGAACGCTTCGGCTTCAAGCGCCAGGACTTCTAGCGCTGCGCTGGGGAGGTCGTAGTTCTTGTTGTTCTGCAGGGCCTCCACGCACGGAACGGCCAAATCTGCAGCTCGCACCAAAAGTAGCGAGTCACTAACAGGAGCTCTGTCGAGGTGGTGCTTTCTACACGCCTCGACGATTTCGCTTGGCAGCTGCCACTTCTCCGCGAGCTCTGCTCCGGCCCGGGGATGGTAGCGCAGGACCAGTGACGCGGCTTCGGCCGGGTCGACCCCCGGCGCGACCTCACAGAGGATGCGGTAGACCCGCGCCTCGCCGATGTCGTGAAGCAGCCCGCACAGGTACGCCTCGCGAAATGGCAGGCGAAGGACGTTGCAAGCCGCGCGGCAAAGCAGACCCGCGAGCACGCTGCGCTGAAAGCAACTCTGGACCTCGCTCTGGAATCTGGGCAGCCCGTGGTTGCCCGCAGCGTAGACAATTTGAAAGATCAGGTCTCGGGAAGCGAGCATCCCGACGCGGGTCACCGCTTCGCCTACGCTCGCCACGCGGCGCCCGCGCGCGTACAACGCAGAGTTGGCCACCGATAGAAATCGAGCGGCCATGGGCGGATCGGTCTCAATCAGCTCAGCGAAGCTGCGCGCGTGGGCGTCCGGGTCGTTGGCAAGCTCCAAGGCATTCGAGGCGACTGACGGCAACATTGGCAGCGCAGCGCGCCCACCGTTGAGCTTCTCGACGAGCAGCAGCTCCGTCTCGGAGGGGCGCTCGAATCGGGGGAGCAGACTCTGAATAGAGAGCGGGATCTCGACGGAGATCGTCATGTGACGCGCTCTTCAGCGTCACTCGGAGCTAGCGACCCTGACCAAGAAGGTCTGCGGCTAGGAACTGCTGGGCCCGCCAAGCGCATGCAGTTTCGTCCGGCGCCTTTCGCCGCATAGAGGGCGGCGTCGGCTCGGCGCAAGATCGCGCTGACGCCGCCGTCAGGGTTCCCCGGATCAAAGACTGCGATCCCCAGGCTGATCGAAACGCTGGGTGGCCCATTGACGTTGAGGAATCCCAAGCTGTTGACGGCGATCCTGTGGCGCTCAGCGACTCGCGAGGCGACCTCAGAGTTCACCTTCGGGAGTACCATGACAAATTCTTCGCCCCCGTAGCGACCGCAAGCGTCCCCAGCGCGATGCCCCTGCAGCAGGGTCTTGACCACGGCCTTGAGTACGAGATCTCCGACCTGGTGCCCGTAGGTGTCGTTGACCGACTTGAAGTGGTCGATGTCTACGAACAGAACGGCGAAGGTGCCCTGCTTGTCCAATTCGGTCTGGACCGCTTGTTCAAGCGCCGACCGCCCGAGCGCGCCGGTGAGGCTGTCTTTCGTGGCCCGGACACGCAGGTGGTTCCGTTCATCGCGCAGCCGTCCGATCGCGTCTCGGTAGAGTTTGTTTCTCAGCTGAACCCGGATCCGGGCACGCAGCTCGGGGCGTCGTGCGGTCAACAATGAGCAGTAGTCGTCTGCTCCTGAGAGGAGCCCCATAGCGACTGCCTCTGGCGAAGGGTCGTCTTCAGACAGCAACAGGACGGGGACGTGCTGGAAGCCGGGGGAGGAGCGTAGGTCACCGCAGAGCTCAAGTCCCGACACCCCACAAAACTCGGTGTCCAGGATCAACAGGTCGGAGCCAGGAATGGAAGCGCGCTTGAGCAGAGCGTCGACGGTGGAGACGGTTTGCACCTCAATGCCGTCCTGAATACACAACCGCGTCATCGTTTCCTGACGATCCACGTTGTCCATCGCTAGCAGCACATGCTGCACCCGCTCGCCTGACTCTGGGGGACAGGAGCGGTCTGGAGACATGCCATCGGAGGGGCGCACGGGGGGAGGATCGGCACCTAGTCGCGACCCTTGAGTATTCCCCGCGACCCGCTGAAAATAATCCCCCTACACTGGAGCCAACTCGCGTTGCCTAGCCCAGAAAAAGTGCCAAAGTGACCCACACCCCGGCGCTACACCTCTAGCGCACGCCCGATCTCGTAGTAGCGTAGGCGAATGATTGGACGACTCTGTTCCGCTGCGGCCCTCGTCGCCGGCCTGCTCTCGGCGAACAACGCGCAAGCCGAGGATGAGCCAGGACCCTTCGAGCTTCAACCGATGGTGGGTTACGCAGTCGTGAACTTGACGGGGTTCAGCGAGGATCGGTTTCTCGCTGCCGCGCCAAACCTGAAGACCGCGCAGGGTCGGGCGCAGGTGGATCAGAACGGTGTCGAAGGGCAGCTCAGCGCGATGTTTGACGCATCACAGGTCCCCGTGAAGGGCGACGGGCTGTCCGCGGGTCTTGGCGCTCAGCTCAGTTTCTTGGTGTTTGTTCTCGGAGCGCGCTACTCCTACGCTGCTGCCGGCGATTTTGACGTTCAGTCAATCGGGGCCGACCTAGGGCTTCGGCTGGGCGAAACGGTAGCTGTCTACGGGCGGGGGGGCGGTGGACTCGCGTTCGTTGGGGGCATGCCGGACGGCCTGAACGTTAGCGGATACTTCGCGAACATCGACGTCGGGATGGAGGTGCGTCCTTGGGACGCCGTGAGCATTGGCCTCGGCCTAGACTCCCATTTGCTGTTCTTAGGAACCACGGGTCAGCTGCAGGCCGGCGCCGACGCGCTCACCGGTAAACCGATCAGCGCCGAGACGCTGGGGGACATAGACGGGAGCGCTATTGGTTTTCTCATTCGGCCGCAGCTGCACGTGACCTGGTTCCTCTAGTCTTTTACGCGCAGGCTGCGAAAGGCGGCGCCCAGGAGGAGCTAGCGGTAGATCAAGGGATCACGGTCCCGTTCTGAGACGTAGAAGCTCGTGTCGGGGTAGAAGGCCTGCAACTTCGATCGGAGGCGGGGCAAGTAGCCCCGCTCTGAGTTCGTATGCTCAGTTAAGAGCACGCTGGTCCCGCTTTCCACCCAGGCCAGCACGTCGTGATGTCTCATTTCCCCGGTGAGCAACAAATCTGCGCTCGCGAAGCTGAGCACACTCCCGCCGGCTCCCGCGCAGACCGCGACTCGCTCAATCGGCGCCCCCGCCGCGTGCCGACTCGCGACAGCTAGTCTCAGTCCGTTCAGCCCAAGATGTTGTTTTGAACGCTCAATGGCCGCTTCGATTGAGAGCGGCGTGGCCAGCGTCGCGACTCGACCCTGACAGGACTCAGGCCGGACGAACGAGCGTTCGCCAGGTCCGAACGCGTCGAGCAGCCAGTCATTCACGCCGTCCATGGCAGCGTCTAGGGCCGTGTGAGGACTGTAGATGACGACCCGACTCTCTATGCACCGGAGCACGAGTCGGCTCTTCGGGTCGTCTGGAGTTAGGCGCTTCAGGCCCGAGAAGATCGGCGGGTGATAGGCCAGAATAAGCTCCACAGGTTTTTCTAGCGCCTCGTCCAGCACCGCAGCGGTGAGGTCGATGGTCAAGAGCACCCGGGTAATCTCCGGCGGTACGGTCGGGCAGAGCAGGACACCCGTGTTGTCCCAGTCTTCAGCGAGCTCCGGCGGGGCGATACGCTCAAGGGTGGCGACGAGGTCTCCAACCTTCATCACTCCGACCGTACACTCGTGGTAGCCCCGAGATGCGAAAGTTTGTACGCACACCGCGCCGAATTTCGCTCTAGGCCCAAACTGAACAACCGCACCGCTGCGAGCGCTGTGCTTCACGCG
>JBDKJZ010000208.1:0-8822 GCA_039796375.1 Pseudomonadota bacterium | reverse complement strand
GCAATCAGTCTTGCGACGCTGGTCGTGACTGCCATGAACTCGACGTCGCTCGGGCTAGCGCTCAGTGCGTTGGTCACCAGCAGCGAGGCAGCGATGGCGCTCACACCTATCGCCCTCATCCCCCAAGTCGTGCTTGGTGGCCTGATGGTGCCAATGACCACGAATGAGCTGCTGAAGTGGCCCATGTATCTGATGCCCGCCCGCTGGGGTTTTCAGGGTGCAATCGCACAAGAACGCATGGCCATCCTCAACGATCCTGCCTGGATTATCGACCTGAAGCGCCCCGACCTTAACAGCCCCGATAACTTCATCGCTGCAGGCAAGTTTAAGTGCGCGCAGGCCCAGATCGCCTCAGACAGCTTCAACGGCGCGTGGGGCTTTACCCACTACGACCAGATATGGCTTCCGCCGGCGGTCCTGATCGGGATGACGTCTGTGACGTTGGTCGCCATTCTGATCATGCTTAAGAAGCGCGACCGTATCTAGCGGGCGTGCTCTACGAGGGCGCGGGAGACCGCGCCCAATACGACAATAAGGATCCCCACGACTAGCGCCGCTACGACAATAGTCCGGGCGGGGTTACGCCTGGCCTTCAGACCTCGCCGGCTTTGCTTTTGCTGATCCATTTCTTGATCTCTTCCTCGATCACAGAAATGGCCTTGCCGCGAAACGGCTTGAGCAGGAACGGCACCTCAAGCTCCAATTCAAAGGCCTTGGCTTGTACTTCAATACCTCCCTTAATGCTGATCCCCTTTGCACTAAAACCGATCGCGGCTTTCGCGTCATTGACCCAATTGATAGCGGGGCTGTAGTCCGCGAAGCGCTTCGAATAGCTGTCCCAGGCAGCATGCATGACCTTCTTGGCCTGTTCTGGATCGAGGTCGTGCGGTACCGAATGCTTCATGGCCCGGTTCTTTCAGCAACCGCCCAAGAATGTCAATAGCTCCGACCCGCGGGGCTACGGTAAGCTCCTCGTCACCGTGAGCACGCCCAACAAATTGCCCCAGTTGGCTAGCCGAATGCAGTTTCTGACCCAGTCGGAGATCCGCCGAATGACCCGTGACTGTGCGGAGAAGGGCGGAATCAACCTGGCGCAAGGCTTGTGCGATATGGAGATCCCTGAGGTCGTCCGCCGCGCCGCCCAGCGCGCCATCGATGAGGGCCCGAACACGTATGTCTCGCACTTGGGCCTGCCCGAGCTACGGGAAATCCTGGCTGACAAACTCGTACGCCTCAACGCTGTGAGCTACGACCCTGCTACCGAGCTGATCGTCACGAACGGGGCGAGCGGCGCGTTTTGGGCCGCGTGTTTGAACCTGTTCGATCCCGGCGACGAGGTCGTGCTCTTCGAACCCTATTACGGCTATCACCTGGCCCATCTGCGCGCGTGTGGCCTACCAGCAAAGTTTGTTCGTTTGGCGCCGCCGACCTTTGAGGTCACCGAGGCAGCACTACTTGAGCAAATTGGACCGAAGACTCGAGCGATCGTCGTGTGTACCCCGGGTAACCCTAGCGGGAAAGTCTTCACGCGTTCCGAACTCGAAGTCATCGAGCGGGTCGCTGTGAGCCACAACCTCTGGGTCATCACCGACGAGATCTACGAACACTTCGTCTACGACGGCAAGAAGCACATCAGCCCCGCGAGCTTACCGGGGATCTATCCGCGCTGCATCACCATTGGCGGACTGAGCAAGACTCTATCCATAACGGGGTGGCGCCTGGGGTATTGCGCGGCTCCCAGTGGGGTCGCCGAGCGCCTCGCGTTGACGAGCGATCTTGTCTACATCTGCGCTCCCTCCCCACTTCAGGCAGGCGCCGCAGCCGGACTCCGCGCCCTCCCAGACGAATACTACGCGGCCCTCGCCCGCCACCAACAAGACAAGCGGGACCGCTTCTGTGAAGCGCTGCTAACGGCGGGACTGACACCCATCGTTCCCGAAGGGGCCTACTACGTCTTGGCGGATATCTCGAAACTTCCAGGGACGACAGCCCGAGAGCGGGCGAGCGCGTTGCTCGACCAGACAGGGGTGGCCGCGGTGGCGGGCAGCGCCTTCTATCAGCCCACCGGAGGCGGCCCTGGCGAGACCCTCGCTCGCTTCTGTTTTGCTAAGACGGACGGGGTCCTAGACGAAGCATGTCGTCGACTTGAGACGCTACGTTAGGAAATTTCTCGAAAAGCGGCGTAGACTTCTGGGCGTCGACTGCCCAGACAGCTGCTATACGAGTGCGTAGCTATGGCACGAATCGGAATCGACCTCGGTGGCACCCGCATCAAGATCGCCCGCGTGGACGGCGAACACATTCTCGCGGAAACAAGCGTCGAAACGCCGCCCGGAGGCGGGGCTGACGCGGTGTTAAGCGCAGCGGCCGAGTGCGTACGAGAACTCGACCCTAACCCCGAGAGCGTCGGGCTAGTGATTCCTGGAGAAGTCAACGCTCAAGGCGTTTGTTACCGCCTCACGAACATTCGCGGCTTCGACAACGTCAACATTGCGGAGGTTCTGGCACCCAAGCTCGGCTGTCCCGTGATCGTCGAGAATGACGGCAATGCGGCCGCGCTCGGCGAAGCCCTCTACGGGCATGGCCAACGCTACAAGAGTTTCGCGATGCTCACGCTCGGTACCGGCATCGGCGGGGGCATCGTCCTTGATGGCCAGGTCCGCACCGGCAGCTATGGTTTTGCAGCGGAGACAGGCCATATCCCCGTGGATAGCAGCGCTGAGGCCTGGGCCTGTGGCTGCGGGCAAAAGGGCTGCGTCGAATCGTACGCGGGGAGCTTTGGCTTGCTGCGTAAGTTCCGTGAGCTAGGCGGCACCGCTACTGAAATCCGAACCATCGCCGAGTCTGCTCGCAACGGTGAGGCTGCGGGACTTCAGACCTTTGAGATGATGAGCTGGGCTTTGGCGCGCTGCGTTCTGGCTGTCCAACACCTGCTCGATCTCGACGCTATCGTCTTCACAGGGGGTATTTCACAGTCCTTCGACCTGATTGAGCCACGCTTACGTTCGGAGGTGGTGCGCCAGGCCTTTTCGAAGCCGCTCGGCGAGGTGCCGCTGCTCGTCAGCGAGCTAGGGGCTCGCGCAGGGGTGATTGGCTCCGCCAACCTGCACCGACTCAGGCAACCCGCCGACAGGTCCGTCTGATACGGCAGAGCGACCTTCGCGCAGGAGGCGCGCTCCGCTCACCCCGTGGCGCGCTGCCTGGCCATCTCATACAGGATGATTGCTGCGGCGGCGTTGACTGAGAACGAGTCAACGCCTTCACGCATGGGCACCGTGAGCCCTTGATCCAACCCATCCATGACCTGCGCGCTGAGGCCGTTGGCTTCATTGCCAATAAACAGCGCGCAACCCGCGGGTAGGACGGCGTGCCAGAGGACGGCTCCGCCCTGGGCGACGGCACCGAATCGACGCAGATTGGCGAGCGCGTGAACAACCGTGCCCACCTCGGCTGAGCGCGCGATGGGCAACTTGAACACACTCCCCATCGCCGTGCGTACTGCTTTTGGGTGAAACGGATCACTAACTCCAACGGAGACCAGACCCGAAGCCCCTGCGGCGAGTGCTGACCGGCACAGCGCGCCCACATTTCCTGGTTCTTCGACGTCCACCAGCACCACGACCGGGCCTGCTCCCGCCAGACTCCGCGAAGCGAGCTCCGTCAGCGTCGGAGCCACGGGCAGCGCGCACAGACCTACCAGCGCGCCGGAGTTTCGGCCTTCCGCAAGCTCCAGCATCACGCCGTCCGGTACCGGTACTATTTCGCACCCGGATTTCGTCAACTGATTTACCAAGTCCGAAACGCGCTGCTCGTGTTGACGGAGCAGTTTTTCAGAAATCACGAGTTGCCGTGGTGGATGACCGGCCCTCAGGGCTCGCTCGAGGTGGCGCGTTCCCTCCACGGCGACCAGGCCCAGCTGGGTGCGACCTCGAGGTGACATCGCGCGCCGTAGATTCTCAATCACACCGGACCAGCTGCTCTTGGGACTCATAGGGGCTCCGACTTGGCTTGGGACTTGATCTGGCTCGGCGAAGCGCAGTACGCAATAGCCATGCGGGCAATTGTCGCCACCGAACCGGGCGGACCCGGCGTTCTTAGGGTGGTCGAAGTGGCCTCCCCTGAGCCGACCGTGGGTCAGGTCCGTATCGACGTTCATGCGACGGCCCTCAATCGCGCCGATTTGCTGCAACGTCGAGGGCTGTATCCTCCCCCGACTGGCGAGTCGGAAATCCTGGGGCTCGAATGCGCCGGGGTCGTGAGCAAGGTGGGTCCGGACACCAGCGCGGAGTGGCTGGGTCGACGCGTCGCGAGTTTGCTCGGCAGCGGAGGCTACGCAGAGCAGGTTGTTACTCATGAGCGGCTCTTGCTCCCCATCCCCGACACGATGAGCTTTGAGGAGGCTGCGGCTATACCTGAGGCGTTCTTAACTGCCAGCGAAGCCCTGTTCACCCGGGCTAACCTCAGACCACGCGAACGAGTCCTGATACACGCCGCGGCCGGCGGAGTGGGCTCTGCCGCGGTCCAGCTCGCTGTTCGTGCCGGGGCGGTAGTCTTCGCATCGGCTGGAACGCCTGAGAAGTGCGCCTTCGTGGAGCAACTTGGGGCGCGTTGCTTCTTGCGCACGGCGGAGAATTTCGAGGAGCAGGTACGCGAAGCCGTCGAAGCAGATGTGGTCATTGACTTCATCGGCGGCGCCTACTGGCCGCTTCACTCGGAGCTGATGGCAGTCGGAGCCAGGCTCGTTGTTGTAGGGGTATTGGGTGGAGCGATCGCCGAGGTCCACTTGGGAAAGCTGCTCAGGATGCGCCAAAGTCTGCTGGGAATGGTGATGCGATCCTTGCCGCTCTCCGAGAAGGTCGAACTCACCCAGCGATTCATTCGCCTTCACAGCCCGGGCTTTTTTGACGGCTCCTTGCGCCCGTTGGTCGATCGGGTATTCGACTTCGGCGACGTGAGCTCCGCGCATGAGCGCATGGACCGGAACGCCAACATGGGGAAGATTGTCCTCCGCGTCCGCTAACCGGCACACATTCGCTCGACGTCGTCGACGGTCTTGACGATCCCATCGCTCAAGTTCCTGTAACCGTCAGCAGTCACCAGGACGTCGTCTTCAATTCGAATCCCGAGACCTCGATACTCCGGCGGAACGGACTCATTGTCCGCGGCAACGTAGAGGCCCGGCTCAATCGTCACGACAACGCCCGGCTCGAACGGTCGCGGCCTGCCCTCGACGTAGCCAGCACCGACGTCATGGACGTCCATCCCTAGGTAGTGACCAGTCCGGTGCATGTAGAATGGTTTGTAGCGTTCCTCGCTCAGGGCTGTCTCGAGCGAGCCTTCGATCAGCTGCAAATCGATGAGCCCCTGGGTCAACACCTTGAGCGCCGCTTCATGCTGCTCGAGCAAAGTGGAACCAGGCTTCGTCACGTCGATGGCGGCGTACTGGGCGTCCAGGACAACTTGATAGAGCGCGCGCTGCGGCTCGGTGAACCGACCGCCGACAGGAAAAGTGCGGGTCACGTCGGCGGCGTAGTATTCGAACTCGCAACCAGCGTCGATCAACACCAGGTCGCCATCCTTGAGCTGCTGATCGTTCTTGATGTAGTGCAAGATCGTGGTGTTTGCGCCGGAACCGACAATGGGTGCATAGGCGCTGCGCTCACAGCCCGCCATCCGAAATGTGTGACGAATCAGCGCTTCGAGCTCGTATTCATGTCGCCCCGGTGCCGCAAGTCGCATCGCCTGGTGATGCGCCTCCAGGGTGACCGAGTTGGCTTTGAGCATCAGCCCGACCTCATGGTCGTCCTTGAGCCAGCGCATCTCGTGCACCACCTGGTCACTCTCGATGATGGTGTGGGGGTACAGGCCGGTACGGCGTGCTAGCAGGCGGCTTCGGGACAACGCGGCGATGAGCTGTGTGTCGTGCTCGGCGAACTCGCCAAAGGAATAGAACAACTGAGTGTGACCGAGGAGTTGCTTCGGCAGTTGTTGACTCAGCTCCACAATGTCGAACGCCTCATCGGCGCCGTACTCGCCCTTCGCCCCCTCGACGCCAGTGCGCGGCCCGTCCCAAATCTCGCGCTCTTTGTTGCGCAGCCGCACGAACAAGGTGCAGCTCCCCTTCTCGCCGGCGCTCAGCACCAACACGCACCCCGGCTCATCAAGCCCGGTGAGATAGAAGAAGTCCGAGTGTTGGCGGTACTCGTGCTGGACGTCATTGTTCCGAATGAAGACCGGCGCGGCGAAGACCACAAGCACACCGTGTCCCATGAGCGTGCGCAGGCGTTCTCGGCGACGAGCGAATATCTCTGGATGACGCATCAACATGCACTTTACACCACTCGGTCTCTTCGAACAGCGCCGTCAAACGGTGCTCGCCGTCGGGGATCGGTTTACGGCAGGCCGGGCAGACGCCAGACCTCCGCTGAGAACCGATCCAGCGGGCCATCGGAGTGGACCCCAAGCGTGAGGCTTGTCGAGCGACTTGGACACACTACCCCGTCCGCCGGACATAGGCCGAAGTGCGTCTGCTCACAGCTAACCAGGAGCTCGTTACCGTCACGCCACTCAAGTTCGAACGGCGCTCCCGAGGCGCTAGCCGCGATGACCCGCAGACAGTCTCCGGCCTCCACCGCGATCCCGAGCTCGGGGTCTGCGTCCTGAGGACGGGGGTTCCACCTCGGCTGGACGGCCAGCATGCCATTTGAGGGCCCACAGAGTGCGCCCAGCCTCAGCAAGTCCAGGGAGGGATTACCGCTTGTTGTGTAATTGCCGTAGCAGTAGCCGAAGTGGTCACGATGGGAAACGGACCGGGTGGGGGCGCCGGGTGCGTCTATAACGCCAGCATCTGGCCGGCGCGGAGCAAGAATTCGCGGCGGGTCGACACGCACGGATTGGGGCCGGCTTTCGCCTCCCTGACACGCGATCAGGTGGTTTGACGAGAGTACGAGCGCAAGGTAGCTGAACAGAGTGAGCGCCCCAACCGACAAACGGTCCGACAGTGAGTATCCGCGAGCTTCAAGAGAGCGTTCGGCTAGCGAAAGCGAGCGGCCGCGCGATCCGGAGCGAGATAAAGGCACACTGGAACGCCTCTTTCCGGAACTGCTGAGACGGGTCATCGAGACGGGGACCAAGAATATCCCTCCCGACACCCTGCAAAAACTGATGGGGGAGCTGAAGCTACCGAAAGAAGCGCTGAACTACACCATCTCCCAACTAGACGAAACGAAGAACGGCGTATATCGAGTCATCGCCAAAGAGCTCCACGACCTCTTCGAGCGAACCAACCTCTCCGAAGAGCTCGCCAAGGCCCTCAGCTCACTCAGTCTCGAAGTCAAAATGGAAGTCCGCTTCAAGCCGACGAGAATCGAAGCCACGGCCCGCCGCGGCAGCCCCCCAGAAGACGGCGCTGAGGCTGAGACTCGGAGCGACCCCGCCAAGACCCGCTCAGACCCCTGAGTAAACCTATCCCAGCCCAACAATCCAAAAAGCGATACGAACAGATCAATGCCGGTAACAGCAGGAAAAGAAGTCGACGCGTGGTGCACGAAGTGCAGAATGGACCTCTCTCACCGGGTCGTCGCGGCTGTGGAAGGGCAGCCCCGAAGGGTAGAGTGTCAAACCTGCCACACGCAGCATAACTATCGCGCCCCGAAGGGTGCAAAAAGCCCCATTCCCCGTGAGGTCAGTCCCCCAAAGGAGAAAGCCGCGGCCAAGGCGAAGAAGGTGCCCGCCAAGCGCGTCACCAAAGCAGAGTCTCAGCTGATCGCCGACTGGGACACCAAGGTCCACGGACAGCTGGAGCGGGCGTTCACGAACTACACGATCTCGGACGTGTTGAAGGTGAACCAGCTTGTGCGGCACAAACAATTCGGCGAGGGCTATGTCTACGAGGTGCTGGGCGACAACAAGCTCATCATCGTATTCCGCGGCGGAAGCAAGACGCTGATCCACGGACGCTGACTCGTTACTCCTCGTCTCCCCCCAAGGCGCGCGATTCGAGTCGCGCGCCTGCCCTCAACCTAGACCCCCTGCCCGCGCGACGCGGGTCGTCGGTTTCGTGTCACTTGACGTACTTGCTTCGCTTCACGCCCGGAGCGGGCTTCGCGCCTTTGGCGCTCTCGCCTTTCACGACCGCCGCGGCTTTCGTTGCGGTGCGAGGCGCCGCGGCTTTCGTTGCGGTGCGAGGCGCCGCGGCTTTCGCGGTCGCCCGGCGGGGTGATCCACCTCTCGTCGTCACCTGAGTTCTTGCCTCTTCCGCCCCGGCGCTGCGAGGGTTCGCGCGGGTGCCGCGGCTGTTCTTGCCCCGAGGCGTGAACTCCGGAGACTCTCCCCGGACCCCATCCTCGCGCGACGCGTTCATGCGCGGGTTCACGCGGGCGCGGCGGCTGTTCTTGCCCCGCGGCGTGAACTCCGGAGACTCTCCTCCCCTCACCTCGTCCTCGCGCGGCGTGTCCATTCGACCAGAACGCCCCGTTCGTGCTGGGTTGGAGCTTCTGACGCCTGGTTTGCCAGTCACGACGGCGCGACCTTTCGCTTTTCCGCTGGCGCGGTCTTTCCTAATCTCCTTCTGATTGGGCAACGGCGGCGCGGGATGGATGCGGTTCGGAACGCCGTGCTCCTTCTTCAGCCTCACCAGCTCGTCCTTGGATAGATAGCGCCACTGGCCAGGACGGAGCCCCTCGGCATTCAGTCCCGCAAATGCAACCCGCGCTAACCGTAGCACCATCGTACCGACCGCCTCACCGATGCGGTGAATCTGCCGATTCTTTCCCTCTTTGAGCGTCACCTCAAGCCAGGTCTTGCCCTGTTCGAATCGCAGC
>JBDKJZ010000207.1:0-8826 GCA_039796375.1 Pseudomonadota bacterium | reverse complement strand
GAGCCGCGTGCTGCGATCTGTCCCCACGGCTCAGCGCCCGCTCAAGCACGCTCCGGGCCTCGTCATCCGGAGAGCGAGCGAGCGCAAGCGCCGCGTCCGACCGAAACTCGGATCGGGTCAGCTGCTCGCCAAGAAATTTGAGCGCGACGTCACCCCCTGAGCGCCCAAGTGCAACAAGCAGGCTTCGTTGACCTTCCCTCGTCTGGGCGCCGAAGCTCTCTATCAGCACCGAAGCCAGCGCCGGTCTGGGATAATCCTGCGCGAGCTTCAGCGCGCGACTCGGCGCAAGCGTGAACAGTTTTTTCAGAGCCTGCACCGATTCTTCGGAGGCGCTGGCTAGCAAGATCTCTGTCGCCGCTGCCACCAGTAGTGGCTCCTGCGTCCGCTCCAACCAGTGCAACGCCAGCGGCACGGTTTCTAAGTGGCCGAGCTTGAGCAGCGCCACCGCCGCTTCGGATTGGACCGCAGGGCCGCCAGCTCGAACCCAGTGCCGCAAGGAATTAAACGCACGCTGGTCCCCAAGCGCTCCTAAGGTTTCCACCCACTCGGGGCTCACGCCACCGCGCACACTCACGAGCGGCTGAAGGTCGCGCGGCGGATGCGCGAGTAGGGCTTGCCGCGCCATCAGAGCCGGCTCGCCTCCGCGGAGCAGCGCTTGGGCCAGCGCCGCAATCGCCGGGGCATCACCAGACGCGGCTAGCGCCATCGCAGACAGCTCCCGCGCAAAGCGCATCGTTGGGCCGTACTCCGTCAGCGCCGGCACCGCCTCGGCGTCCCGCCTCTCATCACGAACCGCCGCCCCGACCAACACCTTGAACAACCACTCCCGTCCCTGCCGTTGCCCGGCGTACGGCGTGAGCGCACGCACAGCGGCGCGCCACTCATCATGGGTCAACTGCGGAACCTCCGTGAGGAAACGGTGAAGCACCCCGAGCGCACGCGGTGTTCCCATTTGTCCCAGGCGCAGAAGCAATCGCTCGCGCTCTAGCGGCTCAGTGTGCAGTCGCTCACCGAGGACCTCAGCGCCGATACGATCGCGCAATGAAACCTTGAGTTCCTCGGCAACGACTTCGCCGTCAGCAAAGTCATCGCGCTCACTGCCCGCCGCACCGACGGACCCAAAGCAAAAAATCAGGAGCCCCACCGAAAGCCGCAGCACTGGATTGAACCCACGCATGGTCACGACTGTCCTAACACGACGGCTCTGTTCATCGGCGATTCTTTGGGTGGGGTAGCTGGGTCGGGCCTGCACCAGCTACCCCACCCCATGGGCAATGGACGTGGCACAGGGGTCGGGACCCGAGGGAGTGTTCGCGCTTCTCTCCACTCAGAAATCGCAACAGTAACGTATCAGCCCGGTCGCGAGACCGCGGCAGTTCCGCTTGAGTACCTTTTCTTCAGGCTTAGTGGGTGCGGATTGGCAGGTCCATACCGTGCTCGGGGGAACACAACCGAAGCCGCCAGCTGACTGGGTGCAGCTGGGTAACAGGCTAGCAGGAGTCGGGCCGCCAGCGTCAACGGACAGGGTTGGCGAGGCAGCGTCTTCCGCGGGGGGCAGCGTGCCGCTGTCGGTTAGCAGGGTCGATGCGTCTGTTCGCGGCGCGCCAGGGGCTGCGCTGTCAGCTGTCCCCCCCGCGTCGCGAGTCTCCCCGTTGCCAGCTTTGCTCGCATCTACTGGGTGCTGATTCTTACCCCCGTCAGACCTAGCGCCAGGCTCGGCAGAAGCATCCAGGTCACCCTCGTGAGCCGATTTGCCTGTCTTCGTGGCGTCAGAGCCGCAGCCAAGAGCCACGAACAGCACCATGAAAACACCACCACCAACCGATAGACGAATCCGATTCATCCTCGGAGCGTATTTTGAATGCGCCGCTGCGTCTAGTCAGCACGATACTGAAACTGAGTTTTGCTCGCGCCTGTCCGAACTAACCGGCTTAGCGCTTAGGTCCGCTTCGCCAAAGTGCCCGGGCTCGACTACAAGGCCCGACTCTCCGCGCAGGGGTTCGTAGTAAAAGACCTGGCGGTGGCGGAAGAGTTCTCCGAAGGCGAGCTCAGTCGGGATGGCTTTGCACCAAGCCTCAGCGGTCGAAAAACTAGTGGTGTCCGCTCCTGCACAGGGCAGAAGTCTACATCAGAGGGAGCCGGCTCGGCGCACGTCGTCGTTCATTCTTTGGTCGGACGCGGATTCGGCCACAACGCGCTCAGGTCCAGTTCGATCGCGTCAAACGGTTCGATTCGAGCGATCTCGCTTTCGCCAAAGGTAGTGGTCGCTCGATACCCCTCACCATCCAGTCGATACACTTCCAGCGTTCGAGCCAGCGGCTCCACCAACCAAATGTGCTGCACTTGCTCGCGCGCGTAGATGCGCATCTTCAAGCGTCGATCGACCAGGGCCGTACGGGGGGAAAGTACCTCGCACACCCAATCGGGTGCGACTCCAATGTATGGCCTCGCCGGGACCTCACTCATTCGCTCGCGGCGCCAACCGGCGATGTCCGGCACGAGCACGTCAGGGCCCAGGTGAAGCTCCGGTTCATCCAGAATAAGCCACCCCCCGGGGCCACCTCGCCCGCGATGAAACGCGGAGCCAATGTCCATGCCGAGTACGGAAGCCGCCTCCGTGTGAGGACCTGCCGGTCTGGGCTGCGTGTACAAGTCCCCGTCCAGGATCTCCGCCACCAGCTGCGGCGGAGCGTCGAGCACGTCCTGGTAAGTCGCTTTTCCCCGCGCAGGTTCAGCCATTGCCGAGAGCCTAGCACGAAACGGGCTGGCGCTCGCCAACGCCTTCGAGTCCTATCCGTGCGGGACATGAGTGAACCCTATGTTCCCAAATCTCAAGCCATCTACCACTGCGCCCTCGGCGACCAGCGCCCTGTGGTAAAGACTGCTCGTGCCGTCACTGCCCCCATCCGACACCGATCGAAGAGGGTCGACCCCCTCCGCGGCGTAGGACCGGCGGCGTTGGGCGCGGCTGCACTAAATGCCGCGGATTGCCAAATCGGTAGCAATCGCGACTATCTTGCCAGCTGCCGGATCCGCTTGCGCGTAAGGACAACGTGGTGTTGGTGATCATCTGAAGCACGCGATGCCGCAGTGCGGGGCGCCGAAGAGGAGGCCCAATGCGCCCAACAAGCGGAGCGTCGCGCCGACAGTCTCGAGTTGGAACTCCAGCGCTTGCGCGCGGAGCTCGAACACCTCAAGCGCTGAGCGCGCGTTACCGTCACGCGAGTACTCGGAATCCATGAACTGATGGGAATTTCCTAGCCTACCGCCCTGCAGCGGTTTCCAAAATTATGAAAACGGCACGCGTGTGAACCTGATGATAAATAGGAAACAACGGGCGCTGTCTCTTCAAGAAGCACCGTCGAAAAGGCTGCCTCGCTCTTGGGAGAGCACGCGCTCACTTCGATCGAGACGACGAAGCCCGGCGCCGTCGTGGGCGTGGGTGATCTCCAGTTCGTTATTGAGCCTGCGCTCGCGCTTTCTCAGCTGGGAGCGCACGTAGTGGACCTTTGCTGGCGGGCGCATCAACCACACCCTGAAGTACGCGCTCGAGCACACGGAGGCGTGGAAGGTGATCGATCACCGACAACCTTTCCCTTCGAATCACCGGCAACGGCGTCTCCATCGAGACCGCCAAGAGCGCCATC
This sequence comes from Pseudomonadota bacterium, assembly GCA_039796375.1. Taxonomy (GTDB): domain Bacteria; phylum Myxococcota_A; class Polyangia; order Polyangiales; family Polyangiaceae; genus SZUA-265. The sequence goes on along the minus strand of JBDKJZ010000207.1, from coordinate 5,179 downwards.
GATCAGCTGCGCGCTGGAGGCTTCTGGGACAACCAAGCGACCCAAGAGAAGCTCCTTGCCAAAATGCCGGAGTACCGCCTGAGCAAGTTCCAGGGGGTGAAGGGGTTTCTCCGTCGGCCTTGTTAGTGTCTAACGTTCTCGACCCAAGCCCATCACGGCTCACCTAACCCGCCGCCCGCTCCACTCTCTGGGCAACCATCATCGTCCACTTCACCATCTCTATCCTCGGCTTGGCTTGGGCAAAAGTCATCTGCATCAAGTACCCCGTCCCCATCGGCGTCGAAGTTCTCAGGCGTGTACTGCAGCCCAAGAAACCCGAGCACCCCAGGGCCCGGACCAAAGGTGGACAGCTCAGCGCCCGCGAACAGCTGAAACTCGCCGCGCGAATAACGCACTGAGCCGCCGACAAATCCGCGCGACAACGGCGCGGCCGCGAAGCTCGGCAAGATCGCCAACGTGGCGCGCGTGTGCACATGCATGAGCCAGCGCGCCTCGGGATCGAGCCCGAACAACTGTGGACGGATCTGCAAAGCCAACCCGAGCGGCAGCTCAGTACCCAGCCTTTCACCGAACACGGTGCGCGGTTCACGCAGATGGACACCGACATGGCCCCGAATGCTGAGCACCATCAACCGAAGCTCCGTCAGGATGCGCGCCTCAGCGCTGGGGCCACCCTCTGTGACCCAGGTGCGGCTTGGGCCCGTAGGCAAGGTGACCTGCGTGAGCAGGCTCATGCCGAATCCCCCTAACTCCCCCGGCAGGACGAGTAGGAGTTTGTTTCGAAGCGCCAAGTCCGACAATCCGCGCGAACGCAGACCCGTTGACTCCCCGCGTTGCGCCAGCACTAGCGGTAACACGAAGCCGCTGCTCGCGCGCTCGTGCCAGCCGACGCCCGCCGCAAGCTCACCTGTCCAGCGCTGCTCGACAGGCACAAAGCCCGCCCCCGGCAACCCGCTGAGCGGCTGGTGCTCAAAGGTCGCGAAAGCCGACACGTGGTAGTGGCCGATCTCTTCGGTCGCTACGGGCTCAGAGCCGAGCGCGCCAGCGGGGTGCATCGGTGAGACTAGCTCGCGGAGGTTGCCGTAATCGCCAGCCTGGGTCACGGTCCGTTCCGCTTGCGCGCGCGCTGGTGACACGCCGAGCGCCAATACCAACACCAGGAGTCCCGAATACAGCACGCGATTCATGAGCGCCCCTCGGCCGCGCGCGCTCGGCCACGCGGTTTCAGCTGATGCACGCGCTCACGTCCGAGCAAACGCTGGGTGAGCTCCCAGCGGTCTTCCGCAGGGACGTCCCCAAAGAAAGCCACGTCATCACCGCTCTTCCGAGCGAGGAGCACGCCGTCCCTCAAGAGCACGCGGTTCGACGCGATCGCCGAGACCCGCGCCCCGGGCAACAAGGTCCCCACGACGTTCAGCGGATCCGCCGCGCTAAGCGAAACCAAGCTGCCCACCTTGTCGCGACGGCGCGACGCACGCAGCTCTTCGACAGCGCCGGGAAGCGCAAATTGCTCGCCTGCGTAACCTTCAACGAACCGGCCGCCGCGAATTTCGCCCCGCGCCTCCAAGCGGCGGTACTCACGTAGCAAGTCGCGCCAGGGGGGCAGCGCTTGTTTTTCGACTACGCGCCGAAACACGACGCCTGTACGCTTCAGCAGGGCCCAAGCGATCTGTTCGATCTCTGCGGGATCGGTTCCGGCCTCCTCAGCGTTGGGAGCGGCCAGCAGCGCCCAGCGCCCCGCGCTTTCCATGCCGCCGATCACCCTTGACCCCCGGGGTCGCCGCGCTTGGCGTTTCTTGCTCTCCGGAGTGATCAACGCGCGCAGCCCAGCGAAGCTATCCGAGGTCACACGCCCCGCAGCAGCCAGCTCACCCAGCGCATTCTCGACCTCAGTCTTCAAATGGCCTGTCGCACGCGGGAGCTCGTCGAAGAAGCTCGCTCCGCGGCTCGCCAAGTGTGCGGCGACTGCCTGAGCGACCGGCGACAGCGGCACCTCCGCAAGCGGCAGTGACCAAGTCGGCAAGTGTTCGCGGAGCGTCAGCGCAATCGGGGTCGCGCGCACAGGCCCGGCGGCACGCGCCCCGCGTGGTCCAGGTAGCGCGGGTGAACGGCGATGCCAAACGATACGCCCACTCAGGCACAGCTGGTCGAGCCAAGCTGGTTCATACGCATCCACCCTCGCCGGCAAAATGGACTCCTCCCAAGCGGCGACCGGCGCTTCAACGCCTTGGAGCTGCTCGATCACGCTCAGCAAGAAGTCGGGTCCCGTGCCCCGAAGGCTCGGCTCCGCGCGTTGCCAGCTGAGCAGGAAACGCACAAATTCTTGTTGCGTGACTGGTTGGATCTCGTTTCGAAGACGGCCTAGCGTGTAACGATGGATACGCGCGAGCAACCGACGCTCACACCACTCAGTCTGCCCCTCCCCCTTCGCGGCAGCTTGCGGCCTGAACGTGCCCGGCAGAATGGCGCCCTGCGCTTGCAGCGCCAAGAGCGCCTGAGCCACCCGACCTTCTGGCAGCACTGTATCCGTCGCGACCTCCGCTGTTGTCACGGGCCCGGTGCTCTCCAAGCGCCCTCGCAAGATCTCAGCGAGGGCATCGACGGGCTCCCAATCGCGCAGAGCGATGCGCCCCGGAGGCACAATGGCCGGCAATAGCTCGAGGGCTGGACGCACCGCTCGATGCTCGGCGATGCGCTCGGCTGCGATCCACAGGTCAGTCCCAACGATATTCGCGCAGCGTCCACTGTCTATCAGCTGTTGCAAGGGCTCTGCTGCACCTGACAGCTCACCCGTCTTGAGGAACCCGACGATAACCAGTGCGTCGTGCAGCTCATCGGCGTTACCCATTTCAGGCCACACCTCAAGCTGGGCGCGAGCGATCGCCTGGGGATCGAGCGCGCACAAATCTTTCATGCTGGTCGCATCCATCGCGCGTCGCATGAGCACCGCCTGCGTCCGGCGCTCCTCCAGCGGGGCGTCATCTAGGAAGGCGTACGGTCGCGCCGTCAGAATTTCGTGCGAAAAGGGTGAAGGCTCAGTCAGGTCCTTCGCGACTCCGCGGATCTGGCCGTTGACGATGCGCGCTAGTACCTGCTCAAAGCGCTCGAGATCCATCGCCTCGACCATGCAGTCATGCAACGTCTGGTTGACGAGCGGGTGATCAGGCACTTCGCGTGGGCCTTGGATGTTGTCCTGACACGCCACTTGATCCGGAAACACCACCGTCAGCAAGTCGTCGGCGTCCATGCGTTGAAAACGCGGCGGGACCTTCTTACCGCCGCGATAACGCAGCACCGCGAGCGACCGATTCGCGTTCCAGCGCCAACGCGTCGCGAACATCGGCGCGGGGAGCAGCGCTTGCACCAGCGAGTCCTTCACCTGACCAGGCTTCAAGTAGGAAAATACCTGACTGAGTTCGAAGGCGTGCGTCGGTCCGAGCGAAAGCACCAGCGCATCCTCGGTCGCGGCGGCTTGCAGCTCGAAGTTAAACTTCTGACAGAACTTCTTGCGCAGGCAGAGGCCCCACGCGCGATTGACGCGACTCCCGAACGGCGAATGCAACACGAGCTGCATCCCGCCGGTTTCATCAAAGAAGCGCTCGAGCACGACGCACTCATCGCTCGGCATCACTCCGAGGGCGTTTCGCCCCGCAGCTAGGTAGTTGACGAGCTGACCTGCGTCCTCGGCGTTCAGCCCGGTCAGGTCACTGACCACAATGGTAGCCTGGTTGAGGTTGGTTTCTGGCGCAGGCCCCAGCCCATCGTCCACGGCCTTTCTCAAGCGGGACACCGCATAAGAGAACTCGTGGCTACGGCTCGGCGCTTCTCCGAGCCAAAACGGAATCGAGGGCGGTTGGCCGCGCGCATCTTCCACCCGCACCACGCCGGGCAACACCCGCAGGATCTTCCAGGACATGTTACCCAGCTGAAAGATGTCACCGGCCATGCTCTCGATTGCGAAGTCTTCGTTCAGGGTTCCGACGCGTTCACCCGTGGGATCGAGCACGACCTCATAGTCGGCGATGTCCGGGATCGCGCCGCCACTCATGGTCGCCGCGAGGCGCGCGCCCTTCCGCCCGCGGAGCTTGCCGTTCACCGCGTCGCGGTGAATATGGGCACCCCGGCGCCCCCGGCGCGTTGAGTAACCGTCCGCAAGAATTTGTACGACCGCGTCGAAGTCTTTGCGCTGCAACTTTTCGTAGGGGGCAGCCCGGCGCATGAGCTCGTAAAGCGCGTCTTCATCGCGCTCATCCGTCGCGCTCGCCGCGACAATTTGCTGCGCCAAAATATCCAACGGCGCGTCTACCAAGCGCACCTCGTCAAGCTCGCCGCGGCGTATCGCGTCGAGCAGTGCGGCGCTCTCCACGAGCTCATCCCGAGTCAGCGGAAAAAGGCGCCCCTTCGGCAGCCCTCCCTTGTGGTGCCCGCTTCGTCCAACGCGCTGCAAGAGCGCCGCGATGCTGCGGGTGACGCCGACTTGGCAGACTAAGTCCACGTCGCCGATATCGATCCCGAGCTCCAACGAGGCGGTGGCCACTAGCGCTTTCAGTTGCCCATGTTTGAGTCTTTGTTCGGCGGCGAGGCGGTGCTCTTTCGACAAGCTGCCGTGGTGGGAGGTCACGTGCTCTTTTCCGATGCGTTCGGCTAGGTGCCGCGTCAGTCGCTCCGCCAAGCGACGCGTGTTCACAAATAGCAGCGTCGTTTTGTGCTCGCTGACGAGGGTCGCTAGCCGATCGTAGATTTCTTCCCAGACCTCACCAGCCATCACCGCTTCGAGCGGTGAGCGGGGTAGCTCCACCTTCAGATCAAGCTGCCGCTTGTGCCCGCCGTCCACGATCGTGCACGGGCCGCTTGCGCCGACCAAGAACTTCGCGACTCGCTCAATCGGGCGCTGCGTCGCCGACAACCCAATGCGCTGGACACTTCGGGTGCCGCCCTTCGCCGCGCTGGTTGTCCGCACCAGTTCGTCCAGTCGCTCAAGCGACAGGGCTAGGTGCGCGCCGCGTTTGTCGCCCACGATGGCGTGAATTTCGTCGACGATGACGGTCCGTAGTGTGCTCAGCATGCGCCGCCCGCCATCACTCGTGAGCAAGATGAACAACGACTCCGGCGTGGTCACGACGATATGCGGCGGCCGCTTCGTCATCTTGGCGCGGTCTTTCGCTGGGGTGTCCCCCGT
>JBDKJZ010000206.1:0-8837 GCA_039796375.1 Pseudomonadota bacterium | reverse complement strand
ACTCACCGGTTTTCAGGTGGATGAGTTTGGAATGGGCCTTGGAGCGCAGGGGGCACTTGAGCTCCCGATCGTGCCTCAGCTGGGGTGGGGTGTGGAGCTCGGAGGAGTGTACCTCCCTAGTGGCGCTCCTCCGCGGGACTCGAGCTTCCAAGATCCGGGTGGGGCCTCGGCTTGGACGGCTGCCCTGAACCTACAGCTGCGTCCCTTTTACTCGCCTGACGGACCGACGAACCTGCTCAGTCAGGCCTGGGGAACGGCGAGTTTCGGTGGCACGCTGACGGGAAAGTTGACGCGCATGATGTTGGATATCGGGCTCGGGCTTGACTTTTCTGTGGGCGATGGGACGTTTGCGTTTGGTCCCCAGCTGAGTTTGCTGCGTGTGTTTCAGCCGGATGATGAGCTGCGTGGGGACGACGCGAATATTTTGACCGTAGGCCTGCACTTCCTGTTGGACGGCGCAGAGCGCGTGGAGACCGCTTCACGAGTGTCAGCAAGAAATAAACAGCAAGACCAAGACCGAGACGGCATCCTGGACGACTTGGACCGCTGCCCACTGCACGCAGAGGACCGGGACGGGTTCTCTGATTCAGATGGCTGCCCAGACCTAGACAACGACGTTGACGGAGTGCCGGATCGCGCGGATGGCTGCCCCGACGTAACGGAAGACGTGGACCAGGTAGAAGACTTCGATGGTTGCCCGGAGGAACTATGAGCCGACGCTGCTGGCGTGTGTTTCTTGGTGTAGCCCTCGCGGTCTCATGGCTGCTTAGCCTGGGGGCGTGCGAGACCGCGTCAGTCGTCGGCGGCGAATGCGTGTTTGGGTTAAGCGCGTGCGGGAGCCGCTGCGTGGACGTCGCAAGGGATCGACGGCACTGCGGACGGTGCGGTCGGGATTGCGAAGCGGAGCAGCAGTGCCGGGCTGGCGTCTGCCAAGCTCAGGGAGCGCCGGATTTTTCAGGGTCTCGTGATGCCGGCGCCGCGGATGCAGGCACCGGGCGCGTCACCAAAGACTGAGGCGGGGGCAGCAGCTCCGACGGCACGCTCGGCACGCCCCGGATCTCGCCTCCCTTGAACTCCAAAATTTCCCCAAGCAAGCGGCCTCCAGCCTGCTTGAGCTCGCGGCCGGCATCTTCCGCTTCTTCCGTGCCGAGGATCCGCTGCAGATGCTCAAGCCCGGTGCGTTTGCCGAGCGGGACCGTCGCGAACCCATAGAAGGCGAACAGCACGACCGCGCCCTCGAGCGCTCTTTTGGCTAGCCTGACCACCTGGCGGTCGAGTCTAGACTGTTCGAGGCCGAGCGGGCGAGTAACTGGGGAGGCATGCCGCGGTGAGTTGAAGGCGCTCGGCGAACTAATGGGATTTTTCTAGGCGGATCAGCACGAAGCGGGACGTTTCCGCTACGGGGGCCCCAGGGAGCAGCCCCAGCTCCCATTGGGGTCGACGCGCGAGTAGCCAGTCGCCCTCTTTGCGCCGGAGGGTCGCCGATAACTGGCCCGCGTCGGTCCACGGATCCGGCTCGGGCGCCCGAGGGTCGCGGTCCATCAGCGCCCGGGCGCGCGAGGGGCTGCCAAAGCCCGCGATGCTTGCGAAGAACCCGAAGTCGGCGCTATCCACGAGCAGGCGACCGGAGGGTGCGTGCTCGCGCGCGAGCTGACCCGCAGCTAGTTCAGCGCGGCGGTCGATAAACGAGTCGCGCTGAGTCACCCAAGCGCGGCAGCAGACCAACGCACCTAAAACGAGCACGCTCGGCAAGAGCCAGAGTCGGGCGCTGCGCCAGGCGGTTTGGAGTAGGACTGAAGCGAACAGCGCGACGCCGAGCCACACGATCAGGAGCGGGCGCTCGGGGTGGTGGGTGGGGGCTCCGTCCCGCAGATCACCTACGATCAAGAACGCCAACACGGCCAGTATGCCGCCGCCTCCAAGCTTGAGCGCAGAGCTGAGCGAGCTCGGCAGCGCGCGGCGGATCGTTGGGACGCACAAGAGCAAGAGCAAGCTCATCAGCTCTGGCTCAGCTCGCACCAGCACACTCGGGTAGTGGAGCAAGCTGACGCTCCACGAGACCGAGGCCTGGCCCACCGCTTGGCGATAGGCCGCGACCTTCGTGATGAAAAACAGAGCGTCTCCGTGCACGAACACGCCGTGCATCAACCAAAGTGCTGGTCCAAGCGCAGCGATGAACCCCGACAAGAGCGCGCGCCCCGCACCCTTGCTCGGCGCGCCAACCTGGCGCCAAAGCAGGACGCCGCAGAAGAACGCGGCAAGTGGCCAAGCTTCGTAGCGGGACAACGTCGCGGCGAAGAGTGCCCCGGCGCCGGCGAGTGTTCCCGTGAACACGGAGCCCGCGCTGTCTTGCTTGTCACGAGCGAGGGTGCTCAAGGCGAACAACCCAAGCGCCGCGCTGTAACCCTCGGGAACCGTTGCGTACCCGAGCCAGACTGCGTGCGGCAGGACAGCGCCCAGGACGCCGCCGCACAAACTAGCCCCTCGGCTGAGCCCGAAGCGACGTGCGCTCAGATACACCAGGGCTGCGGCCCCCAGGGACAACAGGAGCGAGGCCGCACGCGCGACCTCGTAGGAGCGTCCGAACAGCCACATGCAGCTGCCGTTCAGCCAAAACGGAAACGGTAGCCAGCTGGTCCCGCTGGGGTCGAGCCGCGGCGACTCCGCAAAAGACTGAGCGATGGTGACCCGCGCGAAGTCGTCGTCGCTGATAGCGCTAAAGCCTAGCTGAACCGCGCAAACAGTTGCAACCGCTTTTAGAAGCACGACCGCGGCGAGCGCCGCGCGCTCACGCGACGTGGACGTCAGGGGGCAGTCGGGGTAGGAGCCGCCGGCGCAGCGGGCATTGGCGCGGCCGGAGCTGCTGGCACCGGAGCCGCCGGAGCTGCCACGGTCGTCGCAGCGGGCTTGGGGGCAGTGGCGGTCGTCGCGGCGGGCTTGGGGGCAACGGGTTTCGGAACCAGAACATCCACGCGCTTTGCCGGAGTCGGCTCTGGCGCTGCAGCAGGGGCTTCGGTGGGGTCAGCTGCCGGTAAGTCTTCGGCCGGGGCTTCGTCAGCCGCCCCTTCAGCGGAAGGGTCCGGCACCTCAGCCGCGGAATCAGTGGGCGCCGCTGCTGCAGTAGCCGATGCTTCAGCGGCAGCTTCCACTGCTGCGGGCTTGTCAGCGGCGCGAGCCTCAAGCGAATCGCCCACCGACGATGAGATGAACGCGAGCACCACGCTGGTCAGGAAGAACGTGCCGGCGCAAATCCAGGTGAGGCGCGAGAGGAAATTGCCGGCACCACGCCCGCCGAACACTTGCTGAGCTCCAGCTCCGCCGAGTGCTGCGCCGATGCCGCCGCTCTTGCCCGGTTGGATCAGGACGACCAACACCAAGAAAAAGCAGACGAAGATGTGCAGTACAGTGAGCGGCGTGTTGAACAGTTCGAGCATGAAGCTATCGCAAGGTCAGGGTAGGGCGGGGGGCACTAGGAAAGTCACGTGCCCGATCCGGGCTGCCTCATTACCGCGCATGCGCGGCAATTGCCAGTAAGTCTTCGGCCTTCAGCGAAGCACCGCCGACCAGCGCGCCGTCGATGTCTGCACAGCTGAGCAGGCTCGCCGCGTTCGACCCTTTGACGCTGCCGCCGTAGAGGATCCGGGTCTTTTCAGCCAGAACGCTCGACTTTTGAGCGAGCTGGGCGCGGATAGCCGCGTGGACTTCCTGGGCTTGCTCAGGGGTCGCGACCTCCCCCGTGCCGATCGCCCAAACGGGCTCATAAGCGACCGCGGCGACGCCGGGCTGCGCGGCGATGATATCGAGAAATGCCGCCGTCTGGCGCGAGACCACGTCGAGCGTCTTGCCAGCTCTGCGCTCATCGAGGGTTTCCCCGACGCAGACGATCGGGATTAAACCGCCGGCTAGCGCCGCGGTGGTCTTGGCCGCGACCGACGCGTCGGTCTCTCCGAAGTACTGGCGACGCTCGCTGTGACCGATGATGACCCATCCGGCTCCCGCCGCCTTGAGCATCCCGACGCTGACCTCGCCGGTGTACGCGCCCGAGTCCTTCTCGTGCACGTTTTGAGCAGCGACGCCCACGGAGCTGCCCTTCACGTCTTCAACCACAGCCGCCAGGATGGTCAGCGGAGGACTGAGCACCAGGTCACAGCTTCCGTATTGGGCTGCGGCGCTCGCTACAGCGCGGGCCTGTTCACGGCCGCTGTTGTCTCCTTGGTTCATCTTCCAGTTGCCAGCGATCAGCGGACGGCGGGTGCTCATAGCGATTGGACCTCTATTTTGGGGGGTGGTTTTTGCGAATTTGCGCTGCTGTTTCAGCGGCTTCTGAGCGCTTCGGTGGCGCTCAACAGGCGCCCGCATAGCGCATCCACGAACCCTTGACCAGCGGTGGAGACAAAACCGATGCGAGCCAACTGTTCGGCGTCGAGCAGCGCCTCGGGACGCAGTCCCGGGCCGTCACAGAGGACGCTGAAGGCTCCCGCGTCGGCGGTGGCGTTGAGCAGCGCACGCGTGCCCAAGCGCGGGGCGGAAGAGGGCAGCGGCGACCGGCGTGTGACGCCTCGCCGGTCGGGCGTGCCGTCGTCGTGATCCAGCCCTTCCAGTACCAGCGCACTGCGTAGGCCCTTGAGCTGCGCGATGAAGTTCCGCTCGGTTTCCGGTCCGATATCGACCCAGGTCCGCTCGGTGCGCAGTTTGGCGAGCGGCACACCGTCCGGATCGTCGTGACGGACGCGAGCGTCCACGGGCAGCTCAACCCGCACCCCCGCGCGTTCGGCCCGCTCCAGCCACGCGCGCGCTTCGCCAAGCTGGTCTTCTTCGAAGCGCGTCTCGCCGATCGCGACGTTCTTCGCCTTGAGCAGCGTCGCCGCGAGCAGGCCACCGGCGCAAATCCGCAGCTTGGGTCGCAGCACCAGGCCGAGCAACTCGGCGTGCCGCTTGAAGCTGCCTGAGAGGTAGATCACGCTCGGCTCGGCTAGGTTTCTGGACAGCTTGTTCGCAGCGCGCAGCTCCCGCTCAAGATGAAACCCCATGACGCGCTCGCGGCAAAAGCGGGGCAAGCTCGTTAGCGATGGGTACACCGTGGCACCAAACAAACCCTCAGAAACGTAGACTTCGACGCCCTCAGCCAGTTTTCGACTGAAGTTTTCGTCGCCCCCCGCCTCTTCGGGGGACTGGAGCAGATTCTCGTAGACCAGCACGCGGTCTTCGCGCAGGTCGGCGATCAGCCTGCGCGACATCGGGCCGTTGAAGTCGTCGGGCAGATACACTTCGATGTTCAGGAGCGCGGCGAGCTGCGCGGCGAAGGGCTCCAGGCTAAGGGTGCTTGCGTCAGTGTTCGGAGGAGGGGTGCGGTGCGCGCCGATAAGCACGCGCGCCTCGCGCTCTAACAGGTACTTGAGCGTCGGCACGATGGCCTGCACTTTGGGATGCACGTCAGAGGACAGCGGTTCGTCCTCGGGAACGTCCAAGTCCACCCGAAGAAATACGCGATGCCGCGAGAGTTCTAGCTCTTTGAGCCGCTGAATTCCGTCGAGGTGAAACATGGGCTGAAGGGGCGACGCCCTAGCATGAAGCGACGGGCAGTTCCAAGCCCCGTCGATGCCGCTTCGGCCGAGACCGCTCTGAAGCGTACCGAACTATGACGCTTTCGCGGTGTCGTGCTCCGTTCGGGGCCGGCGTTCGCCGCGGGACTACTTTTGGCCGTTGAGGGCCGGGAGCTGTACAGCGGAGCGCTGGTGTTGGATTTCGAACACTCGGAACGGCCGCTCTTTGCCTTTGAGGCTCGCTGCGGGCAGTTCCTTGTAAGGGAAGCGACCGGTGAGCTCAGCGAGCGTCGCTTCGCTCACCAAGATTTGACCCGGGCCGGCGATTCCGCACAAACGCGCGCTGGTGTTCGCGGTGTCACCGATCACCGTGTAGGACAGCGCCTTCGAGCTGCCGATGTAGCCCGCGACCAGCTTGCCCGTGTGGACACCGATGCCGATCTCCAGTGGCGGCGCGTTTTGTTTGGCGCGCTCGGCGTTGAACTCGTCAAGCTGTTGGAACTGCTCAACCGCCGAAGAAACTGCGCGGAAAGCGTCATCGGGATGGACCACCGGTGCCCCCCACAAGGCCATGATGCCGTCGCCCATGAACTTGTCGAGCGTGCCCTCGAAGTGGAAGATCGTCTCCACCATGCGCTCGAAGTAGTCGTTCAGCATTTCGACTACCGCTTCGGGCTCTGCACCCTCACTCATCGTGGTGAAGCCCCGAATATCGGAGTTCAGCACGGTGCAGCTCTGCACCAGCTGACCGCCGCGTTTGATCACCATTTCGCCGGAAAGCACTTTTTCGGCGACGTTCGGGGAGAGCAGCCGGCTAAAGCGCTCGCGCTGGACAATTTCCTGTTCGACCTTCTTGCCGAGGATGTTGATCTCAATGAACATCGCGGCTTGCGCGGCGATCGCGGTCACCAGCTCTAAGTCTTTGGGCTGAAAGCGTGCGAGCGTCTCGCTGTCCAGCCACAGCACCCCCAAGATATCATCGTTGTGCAGAAGGGGCGCGACGATAGCTGAGCTGATGCGCTGCAAGATCATGCTCTTGCCCTTGGCGCCCGCGAAGTCCATCGCGGCGTCGTGGGTCAAGACGGTGGCACGCTCCTTCATGACGTGTTCAAGAATCGTCGAAGAGACCGTGATGGCTTCGATAGACCCGTCCCGACGCAAGCTCGCGCCGGGAATGAGCTCGCCGTTGGCGTCCTTGAGCAAGATCACGCCCCGGTCAGCGCGGATAAAACGAAACACGCTGATCAAGATCTTGTTGAGCAAGGCCGTGAGGTCCCGCTCAAGCGCGATTTCGCGCGAGAGCTCATGAGACATGCGTAGTCGTTCGTAGTCGGCAGCCAGCTGCGCGGGGTTGTTCGTCAGTTGTTCAATTGGCGCGAAGCCCCGCTGGGTCGCGTCGATTTGGTTGCCAATGCTGTGACTTGCGTCGCTCATGTCGACGCGTGTCTGGTGGCGCACGCCAGGTTGACCGAGCGCCGCGCGGATAGGCTGGGTGCCCGAGGGGACTTGCGGTATTCCCCCAAAGCCGATCGCGGGTGGGCTAGCGAACCCCGCGTTTTGCCAGGCCTGCCCAATGCTGTAGGGGGCCGCGGGTTGGTACGGCGCCGCGGGCTGCGCGAGGGCGCTACCCTGAGCCGTGGTCGTTGCCGTCGGCTGTGGGCTCCCCAGGTCGAAGGAAGCGCGCGTTGCTCCCATGGCGATCTCGTCACCAGGGTTCAGCGCTTTTTGTCCGTTCACGCGCTCGCCGTTGATGTAGGTGCCGTTGAGGCTTCCCAGGTCGAACAGGACGAACTGCCCGTCTCGGTCCGAGATCGTGCAGTGCTCCTTGGAGACGATCTTGTCGAGCACCTGAATGGTGTTGCTCGGGTGCCGCCCCAGCGTGTTGTGAGGACGGAGCTCAACCACCTGCTGCCCGTCCGGGGTATTCAACACCAACCGCGCCATTGGTCGCAGGCTACCTTCCAGGCAGCGTGGCGACAAGCACGCAGCGATTTGCTAGGCTGAACGTCTGCGATGAAGTCCTACATCCTAGCCATCGACCAGGGGACCACGGGCTCAACGGCCTTAGTGATGTCGGCGGACGGGCGCACGCTCAGTCACAGCAATCGGGAGTTCGCGCAGCATTTTCCTGAGCCGGGTTGGGTTGAGCACGAGCCAGAAGAAATCTGGGAGAGCGTCGAACAAAGTGTCCGCGATGCAGTCAGCGCGGCGGGGATTGACCCGGGGCACATTGGCGCGGTTGGGATCACGAATCAGCGCGAAACCACGCTTCTTTGGGATAAAGCTAGCGGCCGAACGCTGCATCGCGCGATCGTCTGGCAAGACCGGCGAACCGCGGCGCTTTGTGCCGAACTGCGGGAGGCGGGTCATGCAGCTGAGGTGACCCGGCTGACGGGGCTTGTGCTGGACCCCTACTTTTCGGGGACTAAGCTGAACTGGCTTTTCTCCCACTACTTGGGGGCGAAAGAGCGGGCAGAGCGCGGCGAACTCTGCGCGGGGACCGTCGATTCGTACCTCCTCTGGCGGATTTGCGGAGGGCTCGGGGTGCTTCGGGGCAAAGGCGGGATCGCGGCTCCCCCGCATCGAACGGACATCTCCAACGCTTCGCGCACCTTATTGATGGACCTTGATTCGGGCGAGTGGTCGGAGCGCATGTGCCAGCTGCTGGGTGTCCCGCGCGCTTGTTTGCCTGAGATCTGCCCGTCGGCGGGGGTCTTTGGGCAGACCCTGGACTTCGCCGGATTACCCGACGGTATCCCGGTCTCGGGGATCGCGGGCGATCAGCACGCGGCGCTCTTCGGGCAAGGCTGTTTTGCCGAGGGGAGCGTGAAGTGTACCTACGGTACCGGCGCGTTTCTGTTGGTCAACACGGGCTCCAGGCGACCTACCAGTCGCCACGGGCTGCTCAGCACTGTGGCCTGGCAGGTTCAGGGAAAAACCACCTACGCGCTAGAAGGCGGCTGTTTCATTGCAGGTGCGGCTGTGCAGTGGCTCCGCGACGGTCTCGGGATCTTGTCCTCCTCCGATGAGGTCGAGGCGCTCGCGGCCAGCGTGGCCACTTCGGAGGGGGTGACGTTTGTCCCGGCGCTTTCTGGGTTGGGGGCCCCTTACTGGGATCCCGATGCGCGCGGCGCCATCACAGGTCTCACCCGCGGAAGCACAGCCGCACACCTCGCGCGCGCGACGCTGGAAGCGATCGCGCTCCAGGTGGACGACCTAGTTCGGGCGATGGGCCGAGACCTGGGGAAGGCGCCCGAGCGAATGCGCGTTGACGGAGGGGCGGCTCGCAACAAC
>JBDKJZ010000205.1:0-8989 GCA_039796375.1 Pseudomonadota bacterium | reverse complement strand
ACCTTCATCACCAGGGGCATGAAGAAGACGTTCGCGGAGCGACCGCGAAGCACTGCATCACGCAACATGCTGGAGTCCACCTCAAAGTCGGCTCCCAGCGCTGCGACGAGGTCCGGTACGCTCCCTACCGGCAGGTCAATGACGACATCCACGTCGTTGGTAGCCCGCGGCTCCCCATCAACGGAGCTCGCCAGACTACCACCGATGAAGTAGGTCCCACCGACCGCTTCCACAGCCCGAGCAACCAACAACGCGACGTCGATCGCGTCCTTCGCGTTCTCAGTCATTCTTTCGGCGCTTGGAAAACTTTCACTGCGACGTCCCGACCGTAGAGACGCTCAGCCAGGCGCCAGCGCAGTTCAGCCTCCGACAGAGCAACGCCACCCGCAGCTTCGCGAATACCGGCGAGCGCGAGCTGACGGACGCTCTCGGAAAGGCTCACACACATTTCCAGGCGGCGGCGCGGGCTGAGCCCACGAAGCAGCTCGTAACCTGCGCTGAGCGTCGGGGCTCGTGTCGTGCACTGCGCAAGCCTATCAGAAGCTGGAGGTCGCCACGTACACCATCGCGCAAAGGGCGCTCGCGTACGCCGCATCGTGTTTGATGCGTTTCCGGGCACGTGCAAGTACGTTGAATCAGCTTGCCGCCGATCCCCGAGATCACGACTTCGTCCCCGCTCCTGCCCTTCGCGCCGGCACAGCGCCATCAAGTACTCGGATACTCGGAGCCCCCTCCGACCCCCGAACGCGTTTGCGCAAGCACTTTGACCCCCTCTGATGGGGTCGCGAGCGCTTGAACAAGCGGCCACGCCCCGGTCGGGGGGGTCGTTGACGCTTGGGCGAGTGCGCGAAAGCCCATTTTTCCGCGCTGGCTGCGCACAACTCAGCGAAACAGGGGGGGTCTGATGGGTCCACTGCGCTTGAACAAGCGCCCCCCACCCCCTAGCACCCCCTCGCGGCGCTTGGACAAGCACCCGCGACCCCTCGGAGGGGCAAGATGCCGCTTGCGCAAGCGGCTTTACCCATGAACCCCCCCCGAAACCCACCAATCAAGTTTGCAGTTCGAATGCCCTTGGCGCGGCGCCAGCTTTCGAGCTCAACGCTGGCAAGTGGTTCCGAGCGCTCTGCGGCGTAAGAGTGCAAGTCCTGCGAGCAGCGACACCAAGCCGAAGCCCCGAACGTCGAGCCCCTCCGAGCGCTGAACCACGTAGGTACAACGGGCAGCGTTCCGGAGCTGAGTGGTGACGGGCTGCTCCAACACACCGGGTGGTACTAATTCTCGCTCTGCTGAACCGGACGGCGGAATGAGCTCCCCTGTGGGTTTTCTGGGCACTGCGTCGGGGTGCTGCGGTGTTGGTCCAGAGTCTCCGATGGTCCGAGGATACGAGACCTCCAACCATTCGGTCCATCCGGAAAACTCTCCACTCGGTGCCAACACCCCGAACCGCACGCGCGTTCCGAGACCAGGAGTCGCTGCCGGAAAGGTCTCAACGCAGGCTGCCACACCGAGCTCGAACTGGAAGTCAGGCTCGAGGCTCCAGGTCTTCTGGACGTTGCGTAGACGACAACGGTCTGCTTCAGGTTGTCCGTCAAGACTAGGCCCGGGTGCAACGGCATTGGGCACCATCAAGCACGACGGTTGGGCCTCCCGAACGATTCTCGGATGGACCGCGTTCTTCTCCAGCACAGCGAAGCCTTGTCGCTGGCAGGCTCCTCAAAGAGTGGGCTCGTCTGGGACCGCTGTGCCTCCCCCTTTTCAATACGAATCCCGCCCCGTCAGCAAGTACTCAAATCGGTCGCATTCGACGGCGACGGCTCTTACGTAAACCTCAAGTTCGTCCGCTTCGAGCCCCTCACGGGGGAGTCGCGCTGAACCAACCAGTCTCTGGCGCGAGTCGATGTGAAAACCAACCAGTCGGGTGCCTCGATTCCTCTGCCACGCAGTGATTGCAACCCTAGGCACCGATTCGACGACTTGCTTCTTCGCGACAAAGCCCCAAACGCGCAAGGTGTCGGCGGACACTTCGTCGAAGTAGACCTCGTGCTTTCGACCGTCCTTAAACTCGGCGATGTGGGAGTCGCCTTCCTCAATGGAAAGCCCGGCAGTCGAGCAAAGGGCGCGTAAGTCAGGAGACACGGCCACGCTCCTTGCCTAGATCCGCCTTGAATTCGTCGATCGGGGCGTCTGCCTCCAACCTTTCTCGTTCGATTCTATCGGCTTCCGTCACAACTTGATTGATGAGCCACCTCACTCGGTGAAAATCCTTCTCCGGTTCGCCAAGGATCACATCGTCCTCAACGGTCAGATCGTAAGTCTTCTCGCCGCTCAGCGTCGCGCCCAATTGGGCAGTGCTCCCCGACTGCGCTTGCTGGAGTCCCTCGGCTGACTCCTCGATCTCAATACGCCCCACCGGGCTGACACAACGGATGAGGTAGCGCTGGTGATACGATTCGAAAAACAGGCCGAAAGGCTGTTGTCGCTCGTTCCGTAACCCGCGCACTGTGCCGAGCCTGTGCCCAGGTTTTTCACTTTCCTCCCAGACCACATCGACTTCCTCGTTCTGCTCCAACGCCCTCGCGATCGAATCGAATCGCGCAAGCGCCTCTCGTGCCGTATCCGGCTGACGCCGAATGGGGTGATGTAGGAAGTGTTCCTGCACAGGAAAGGCTGTCACCAATTCTTCCGTGATCGCTTCGGGATACCCGAGATCTGTAAGAATATCGGCTGAAATATCGACCGCGCGATCTTCCTCGTCCGGTCTGGTCAAGCCCTCGTGCATGAGGCGAATAAATCGATTCATTCTCGCCAATACTTTGCGCACTTGAAGCACCTCGACCGTGCCTTGAAGGTGCGGAAGATGAACCTGAAGAAGGTCCTCGCCAGCGGGGGGACGGGAAAGCGAAGTCAAACGCCTCTCCGCACTTGAGCGGACACGATCGATTCGTCCGGTACGCTGCTCCATAGCGGACGACGTCCAGGCGATCCCATAGTGGTAGACACGCGAACAAAAGGTGTGAAGGTCTTCTCCCTCCTGCAGCAGATCTGTTGTGATGAGCACCAGCGGGTACCCAGGCATGCGGAACTGATTGACGAGAGTTTGGTTCACCGTGCCAGACATGCCCCCCGTTGGCTGTTGCTGGCCAAGGAGCCGTCCAAGGACCACCGTTGCGGCTCCCACAGAGTTCCTTTTGAGATCCGGGAGATTCGTATCGATGATCAGATCGTAGTTCAGACCGGTCGCTGAGAGTTCGTCAAAGGCGCGCCACCCTCGCTCGGCCACCGGCGTCTTCGATTGCTTCTCCAAGATATCGAGAAAGCCCTCCACACGTTCGCGGTCGGTCGTGGCGGGTTCGTCCCCGTCGCCGCGAGCGGCACCGATGTCGAGGGTTCCGAGCTGCCGAATAACCATTCCGTAGAGGTCGATGAATGAGTGCCCGAGTCGCGCGGCTGTCGCCAACATTCTCGAACTCAGTTCCTGTCGAAGGACCCCCTTTTTTAGGTCCTCAAAGGAAGGCTCGGGCCAGATCTTTGCTCTGAGTTCGTGCCTTCGTCGCAACTCGGAGAAGAATGTCGGCATTTCCAGAAAGTGGACGAAGTCGCGGTCGCTCTCAGAGTACTGGCTCTTGTTTCGCGCCGAGCGGTAGAGAACCTTCTCCGCCGCCAGGGCGCCCTCCTGGACAGCGCTGCCGTCTTTCCGGGCCAAGAGCCAAACGGCGGCGGCCTGGCAGGCTTGGTAGCGGGCAAGCCGACGCTTCCAGGTCTTGTCGGTCACATAATGCGCCGCTTGCTCTTGAACCGACCTGCGACAGTCCTCTTCACTCAGGTTCAGTACCTGAGATAGCCTCTGAAGCACGTTTCCGGGCCCGACATTGAGCAGCCACATGACGTGGTTGTCCTCAAAAAACGTCGAATAGACCGCTCCCGGTTGTATGAAGCGCCTCTGTAGCGCCGCCCCGCTCATGACCTCTTTGGGACCGTCGCCCCTGAAGAACCACGCGAAGAAGGTCTCCGCATCGCCCCTGTCGGCGGGCAAGTCGTCATACGTGGCGTTGCCTGCGCTGGCCAGGTCTTGTGGCGTCGATTCGTCAGCCCCGGTCTCGTCACTCACTCGGAGCCTTCGACGGCGAGCGGACTCAAACTCCCGATAAAGCTCTTCGAATCTTTGCCGCAGCACCGCAGCCGTGCCCGCGTCTGGATGCGCGAGTTCCTCGGACATCCGATTCTTGAGCCAGGGGTTGTAACGCTCGTCGAGCTTACGCTTCAGTTCCTTTACCGATGCCACCCGGCGCACAAAGACGAGCGCCTTTTCGCCGGTTTGCCAGGCATGGGACAGGTGCTCGACAAGCGAGTCCATCTTGGGGTGAGGGAGTTCCTCTCCAAACTTCTCCCTGTAGTCGCGAGCCAGGCGATTCACGGCGTGAACATCAACCCCCTCCCTTTCGGATGGATCGTCCGTCTGGTCTGCATCGTCGAAGTTGCTCCCGCTCCCCTCTTCGCCGTCAGGATCGATCTTGACTCCCGAGGTTTGGAGAAAGCTCTCAAACGAGGCCAGCATGCCGATCTGAAAGCGTGAGCCGAAGCGCTCGTTCCCGAGGATCTCACTCACCTTCTTCTGGACGAGAGCTACCGCCAGTCGCTGGCGCGGGTCGCGAACTTCTATCGGAAGGTCATGAGCCTCCACACCGCCGTGGGACCATTGGCGGCGATACATATTCTTCGTCAGATCCTTGTCGTGCACCTTCATACGTCGAACCCGGCGAATCAGAATCTTCTTTGCGCAATCATGCTTTTCCTCGCGGGATCGTCCTGAATCTCCTAGCTGCGAAAACGCGCGGGCGTGACCCAATACGTCCAACTGGTTGTAGAGCTGGTAGTAGTCCTGCTCAACTGGAGTGGCCGAGAGAAACAAGACACGTTTCGCCCTTGGCCCGTAGCCGGGGAAGAGCTTCGTATCCAAATCATCCTCGGCTCGTCCGAGGGCCAAAGCCATCACCCGATTACGCGCGGCGACATTCTTCTGAAAGCCAGCCTTCAGATTGTGAGCTTCATCGACGATCACCAGATCGAACGTCGGCAACCCGCAGCAAACGAGCTTGGCGAAGTTGTCCTTCATCTCCTGTTTCGTCCGTGTCTTGAACAGTGACGGGTCAGCCCACGGGAGAGCTCCGCGCAACTCTTCACCTTTTGCCCGCCAGGCGTTCCTGTCTTCAGACAGCCCGAAGCTGAAGCTCGTCATCCGGCAGTAGAAGTCACGGTCGGCGTCCAAACTGGTCTCGCGAAGGAGCTCCGCGAGGTTTTGACATTGCACTCCCGTTCGGACAGGCGCGCCGTCTAGCCCTTTCACCCGCATGTCGGCGTAGCGAACATTGTGCTCCACGACGCTCTCAAACTTCTTCTGCCAGGCTTCCTGGATATTCTTCCGCGGAGCGATCACCAGGACCCGGAAATTGGGATCTTCGTGCCGGCAAAGTGCAACGAGGGCCAAGGCAACGAAGGTCTTCCCCATGCCCACCTCGTCTGCGAGGTAGGCGACACCGTGTTGCTCGAGAATCGACTTGAGGGCGACTGCCCCCTGGAGCTGCTCCTCGCCCATATCGGGAGCGTCTACGAGTTGTGCCCCCAAATCGATGAACCGCCGCGCTTCCTCCAAACCCTTCATTCGGCCGCCTCCATCGGGCGCGCGCGCGCATCGAACATAGCATCGAACCAGCTCAAGAACTCCCCAAGCTCAGGGCTTTCCGCCACCAGGTCCTCGCGACAAGCGGAAAGCTTCTGCAGCGCTGCCTCCAGCTGCGCCGCGTCCTCCGGATGCGCCTTCCAGAGCTTCTCGCCTGCCTTGGTCTTCTGAATCTCGCCGGTCACTTGCAAAGCACAGCGGTAGATCAAGTATCGATCCACCAAGTCGCGCTCTTTGGACGCAGTGACTTCGTCGAGGAAGCGAGGAAGCGAGTCGAACTTTTGACCGAAGAGACGGTACACCGCGACTGGCGTCTTTCCCTCACTCAGTGCCTCATTCACGTGGGCCTCCAGGCGAGCGAATGCGTGATAAACGCCTGCTACACGGTCGAACATTGTTTCGACTGCTGCCAAGCGTTCCCGAAAGACCGCGAGCTCCGCTCCTTCTGCGCCGATAATGTCCGGAGGCAAGTGCTTTTCGAGGAAATTCTCTTTCTGCGCCACAGTGAGCAGCGACCAGTACTTTAGAATTTCCGCAGAAGTGAGCGAGTACAGCAGCGAGGGCTTGTGAGACATGTTCTCCTCTTGAACAAGGAGATAAGTCGAGTGTTCGGGCTCTTCACCCACCACCTCCACGATAGACGTCCCGCTCAAGAGCCTCTGCACCACAGCATTCTCATCAGGGGTCAACTTGTCCCAGTCACCATTGGGTTCTAGGGCCTGTCGGCGAAACAGCTCCTTACCTTGAGCCCGAAAGATGAGTTCCCCCGGGGCCTTCGGCCCACGCCAGCGTAGCTCTCCAGCGGGTGGCGGTACGCGCCAGTCGAAGCGCACTTCGACCTGACTTCCCATATGACGGCTCTCCGCTCCAACCTTCAGCTCGTCTTCGTCCTCTTCAAGAAACACCTGCGGCCTCTCGACTCCACCTGATAACCAAGGGGCCCCTACGGGCCTCTCGAGCTCGACGAGGAAACCACACTCGTGGTTCCCACCAGTTTGATGGGCCGCCTGGGTCAGGTTGGGGGAGCCGACAAATATGACCTCTCGAGCAGGACGTTTCTGCCAAAATCGATAGATCTTTGCATGAACGAAGCGGCGAGCAGCAACGTCGCGCCCCAGGCCCAGTCCCTTAGAAATGAGGTCGCCCCAAGCAGCAAGCGGATGCTTGTCAATGGCGTCAAAAGTGGCTTCTTCCACGAAGCACTCGCCGTCGCGCGTGTGGAGCCGCGCTACAGTCACGGACACGGGGTTCGTCGCCTCAATCAGTGCATCAAGACAAGCGACGGAGTTCTTGTTGATGAAAGGGGAAATGACTTCAAGCCGCATCCCTATCAGACGCGTGGAACCCTTGGTCGCCTCCTGAATGAACTCCGGGAAAGACCGTGTCCCTCCAAAGAACTGGGTCAGGAGCACGCCGTTGCTACTTTTCTGCTGGGCCTGCGGAACCTTCCCCAGGAACTTCAGGATCTCGTCCAACGCAGTATGCTCACGCTTGCTATCGCCCAGACGTCTCACCTCCTTCAAGTACTGTCTGAGCGGTTTCGCAATAAAGGATCTCTCGGTAAGCGTAAGCCTTTCGAAGTAGCAAGCTTCCACGTTCTTCCACCAGCCGTTTTGGGTCAGATTGGCAGACGGGGCGCCAACGAAGAGATGCTGTTCCCGCTGGCCGTCCTCCGCATGGTGTTCACCTATGACCAAGATCAGTTTCGAATGAAAGAACGCCTTCGGCCGCAGCGGGATGCGCTGAGTGTCGAGACAGGCGGAGCCATCGCCAAGGACAAGAGCCTGGGCATGATAGTAGACCGCGAGCTTCAATCCTCGTTGGGCAATGGCATCTTCGAGCTGCGCCCGGCGGACCTTCGGAACCTGACTGAGCGGAGCATCCAGCAGAATGGGGAGAATGTGGTCCTCAAAAAACGCCGGCTCGAATTCGAACGTTAAGAAGACTGCCGTCTTGCTCTGGTAGCCGCTCAGTCTGTCGCCGAGATGCTCGGAGAGGGTTTGCTGAGGAATGTCTGCCATTCAACCCGCCTTAAGTTGCCAAGCAATGCTCTGAATTGAGTGGAGAAAGTACGGGTAGCGCCACAGCTCTGGGAGGGCGTCCTTGTCTGGGAGGGCGGAGCCTTCACCGGGAATGTTCACTTCGAGACGTTCTGCTTTAATTTCGATCCAAGGGGCGCCTCCACGGGACCTCATAACCAGCCGGTTGATGTCGACCAACGCGCGGATGAGCAAGTCATAGTTGCACTCACGAAGGCAGGCTGCCGCTCGCTGCCAAAGGTCGTTCACCTCAGCACTTGAAACTGCCGTACCTATTTCCTCGCCGAGCGTCCGGAAGACATCCAGTTGAATGTGCGAGCCGTCCGACCATTGCTCGTTCAGAGAATCAACGATGTCCGCGACGAGAAGCCGATTGCAACTCAAGATGAATCCTAGAGCTGCGGACGCAGGGGCGAGAACGCTCTCGCAGGCAATGATCCGCTCAATTCGGCGGCGCAACTCATCATAGCCGTGGCTCTGAGCGGCACTTTGAAGACGAAGAACGAATGCGCGAGAAAACTCATCGTCCGTCAGAGTTTCGGGGTCTTCCAGCAACTTCGCTAGTTGCCTCTGTTCGACGTTCGAGGAGTGCTCGTTGGCAACCAGGGCGTTCCAAAGGGGCTCTCTGAGCCCTTGGGGGATCTGCGACAGCGCCTTTCCCACGGTTACGCAGAGGTTGGAATGCTTCGACTCGAGGTGCAGCTTCGATCGCTCCTGCCGGACCAGGTTCATGATGGCTGTCCTGTGCTCCAGCACGTCGCCGAACGCGCTCGTTACGTATGCATCGGCAGCAGGAGTCAGCCTGACGGCGTCCTCCTCAATGAACCCTGACGCACGCGCCGCACCGAGGTAGAGACCCCAGAGTCCGTACATCTTCTGATCGCTCAGGATCTGGTCCACGGAATGAGCTGAGATGTCCACGCGCGATGCGCCTTCGAGGTTTCTGCGAACCCGTTCGACACCGCGCAACGCGGGTCCCCCCGGGATTCCGTATTTGATACGGGAATACGCGGCGACCTGCTCCCAGCGAAGGAACACCTCCGGCTGGGCGGCTCCGGCATCCAACCTCTGAGCGAAATAGATCCCCAAGAGCAGCGTGTTGAAGTCGTTGGCGCTTGTGGTCACGGTCGTAAGGTTCGTGACGACGTTGCGCCCGAGGCGCGTCCAGATCACTTGCGCCCCGAGCGGGTCCCGAGAACCCTTGACTGCAGCCCTAGGGTCCAAAGTTGTGAGAAAGGGCACGAGTAACACGGCGACACAGGCTACTTGAGCG